>JAEUUM010000615.1 GCA_016787375.1 Saprospiraceae bacterium | reverse complement strand
ACTACCGGTACATGAAATAAAGTATAATAACTTGTATCATTTTTTATATTTTCATCATTTTTGAGCTCAGTCCAGGATGCAATTTTGTATTCACCTTCAGCAGAATAATCAAATCCGGTATCGAATAGAAAATGGTCAGTGCTGTCTGTACTCAAAACACCTGTATAAAAGCCATCAACATATTGTGGTACAGGAACTGGTTGTTCGTTAACACTAAATCTCAGATCAATTAATGATTGAGGATTTTCTCCGTAATTTTTTACGATTACTTTAAGCCTTTCGTTATCACCGAGATCGCACTTGCTGATTGGAGCAACTACACCTGACACACCGACATCAATTTTGAAGGTGGTTTTAAATTCAAGTGCAATATCCGTGCTCTCTTCGCCTGAGCTACACTTGTATCTCAATAAAGCTGAGTATTCAGTATTTGGAGTTAATCCGGTAATTGTGAGTGATAATTCTGTTGTTAAAACCTTTGTTCCGGTGCCTTTCACAAAGCCTTTTGGTCCGTATTCCAGTTCATATTGGCCTGTTTGGGCATAACCTTGGTAGATAAAAGATGCTTTCGTGGCTTTTATACCCGCAGTTTCAAACAAGTATGGAGTGTAACATACCAAGCAAGGACCATTGTCTGTGCTTGATGTTGTTGAGGCAAATGGTTGTGTACAAAACAACAAACCGATGAGAAATGATAAAAGTTTCCTTTTCATATTGAGTTAAATATGATTAATTATATGTCAAATATACTTCCTTAAAGTGGAAAAAGATATTATTTGTGTGGTATTTATAAATTTCCAATAAAAAATCAATATTCGTTAAACAAAATTTTGAAAATTGTGTTAAAAATGGTCTGTTTGTTTAACGCCTAATAAAGAATCTTGAGCATCTATTCTATAAAAGATCTTGAAAAACTAAGTGGAATAAAAGCCCACACCATTCGTATTTGGGAACAAAGGTACAAACTTATCAGCCCAAATAGGACTCAAACCAATATCAGATACTATGATGATAAGGAGTTAAGGAAACTTCTAAACGTTGCTTTGTTAAATAAAAACGGATATAAAATTTCAAAAATTGCAAGTTTTAGTTCCGATAATATAAATGAATTAGTAACAGAACTATCAGCTTCTGACCCAAAAGCATCGCATTCTGACAATCTTACCATTGCGATGATCAATATGGATGAATCGAAATTCCATCAAATAATTGATTCCAAGATCAAAACAATTGGATTTGAGCAAATGATGATGGAAGTGATATTTCCATTTTTGGATAAATTATATCTCCTCTGGCTTACAGGTTCAATCAATTCTGCTCATGAAAATTTCATAAGTAACCTGATCAGACAAAAAATCATTGTCGCAATAGATAAGGTTAAGAAAAACGTCGATAGTAAGTTAAAATTTATGCTTTATTTACCTGAGGGCGAGCAGCATGAACTTTCGTTGTTGTTTATGTACTACTTAATCAGATCTAGGGGTTACAAGGTATACTATCTAGGGCAAAATATCAGTTTGCAAGATGTTTCATATACCTACCTTTCCCACAAACCTGACTATGTTTATACCATGATTTCGGAGACTTTTACCAAAAAACCTGTCGGCATATATGTCGATGAACTTTCAAAAAATTGTCCACAATCGGTCTTGTTGCTTGCGGGTTATCAAATTGCCGCCCAGGCAATTACTTCCAAAAACAAAATCAAGGTTTTGAACACCCTCCCGGATACTATTGCATTCTTAGACCATCTCGGTGAAAATAATGCAGAAAATTCTAATCAAGTGCATTAAAATTTGAAACATTTTTTGCCGAATTCCTTTTAATGTAATAAATTTTAAAATTATAATTTAATAAATATGAAAAGATTATCAATATTGTTGTTGTTGTCTGCTCTTGTTTTTGCTCAATCGTGTAAAAGTGATAAAAAAGCAGAAGAGGAAACAAAAACTGCAGCAAATGACACTTTGCCGGTTAATTCTGCTACAAAATCGCAGATTGCGGCACTACCGGGTGTAGAGTCCGAAAATACTGCAGGTACACCAGCTCCAATGCCCAACGATGCTTTAATTTTTGGGATGAAAGACGCCACCATTGTTTGGATCGGCAGTAAGTCAACAGGGTCAACTCATACCGGAACTCTAAAAGGTAAATCTGGAAGCGTTGCATACAAGGATGGTACAATTGTAGCCGGAAATATTGAAATTGATATGAAATCACTTTCATCAACCGATTTGACCGGAAAAGATAAAGCAAAACTTGAGGGACACTTGAAGTCCTCCGAATTTTTTGATATTGAAAAATACCCAACCGCTAAGTTCGAAATCGTAAAAATTTCACCTTTGGATGCAAATACAGAAAGGACAGCATCAATGAAAAGTTTGGTTAAACTTACGAATATGATGACAGGTAACCTCACTATAAAAGGTGTAACCAGAAGTGTAACTGTACCGGTAAACATTAATTTAAAAGCAACCTCTGTAAAAATTACCTCTTCAATGTTCGGAATCGATCGTTCACTGTGGGGTGTTAACTATGACATAGGAACCATCTCAGGTGCTGTTAAAGAAGCCATTGTAGATGATAGAATTTCGCTTCAATTGAACTTTGAAGGAGTAAAAGCCGCTAAATAATTCAAAAAACTTTAATACTTCAAAAAGCCGGGTAAGATTATTCGGCTTTTTGAATTTTCAATTGCGTCGATTAAATTCAAATGATAGCAAAAGTATTAACTTAGTTAAATCTTATCAGTAATTTCAAACCACATAATAATAATCTATTTCATATTTGTTTAATACTTTTAAACAGCCCGCATAAATAAAAGGGAATTCAGTTTTAACAAATTCATATGTTCTAGCACTTATTGCAATTTTGCCTATTTGTGAATTTTGCTGGAGACTTTCAACTATTTTTACCGTTTCTCCCCAAATATCAAGTTCGTTATTAAAATTTCTATTATCTGCTATTATAGCCGAACCGGAATGAACACCAATTTGAATCTTAAGGTCCACCTTTGATGAATAACAATCAATATTTTTCAATTCAGTTACAACTTTTAACATTTCAATCGCAGCAAGTAAAATCTTTTTTGTGGAATCATTATTATTTGCCGACAATCCACCAACGCACATATAATAATTTCCAACTGACTTTATTTTTTTCAAATTATATTTCAGTAAAACTTCATCAAATATTTTATAAACACTACTAATTTCTTGAACCATTTTGATTGAATCCAAGTCTTCAAGTGCAGGAGGAAATTCTTTTATTCCGGCAATTAACATTGTAAGCATTTCATATTTCTTTGGATCAACTAGCTCGCTTTCTACAATATTAGAATCTCTATTTTTGTATATTACATCTGTAACAGATGGTAATCCAATTTGAGTTTCTTCTTCCTTCAAGTGCTTCATTGACATGTCTATGATCTTATCCACTTTAACCAGCCGATCTTTTAATAAAGGAAGCTTTTTTATCAAATCTGAATAAAAAGCATCCCCTATTCCAATTGATTTGCCTTTGCCATTTTGTTGTACGACCTCTAAAGTCCTTTCTTCTCTGTTTATCTTTTGAATTCTTTTCAGATTTACAATGTTATTTTTACTTACTCTAATAAATTGGTCAAGTGGCAAATGCTCCATGAATTTATTTAAAGTCATATCAATTTGATGATTTTCAAAATCAGTAACCACATAAGATTCCCCTCCACCAGCAGCTTCTAAATAGCTTATTTCAGAAAAATTCAATCTTAATAGATTTCCATGTGTATTGAAATAAGCATGCGTTGGAGCGGTTTCTTTTAAGTCAGCTTTTAAATTAATATCTTGGTTTTGAGCGGCTAAAAGTGCATCTATTGCTTTTCTTAATTTTATTTTCCAATCATCGACAAAAGGTTTAACTAAATATTGTACTACATATTTACGATATTGATTCAATGCATCCATTACATACTCAGGATAACCCGTAGTCATAACAATAAATGGTATTTGAATTGAATTATCTTTAAGTCTTTGCAAAAGTTGGAATGCATCACCTCCAATTAACTGGATATCCATAAATGCCGCATCAGGTTTTGTTTTGGCAATTAAGTTAAATGCTTCATCCAAAGTTAACGCTTCTCCTATGACTTCAAGTTCTGAAAACTCATTTAATTTTTTATTGAGCCAAACTCTATTATCATCCTCATCTTCTATAATTATAGTCCTTAATTTCATCTTTCCCAATTTTAGAGTTCAAATGAATAATTTTTAGGTATTCTTAATTTTACAATGGTACCACAGAGTTTACCTTCTGCATTTACAAAAGGCAAGTCTTCATAAAGATGACTTAATTTTAATTCATTTTGCAGGTTATAAATGGTCTCCAATTCTTCCAACATTTTTGTCCCATTTTGAGTCCCTTTTGATCCAATAATTCTAGCAGATTCTCTGCCTATCCCATCGTCTTCTATCCAGATATTTAAAAAAAATTCATCGGAAGAAAGTTTAATAGAAACTTTGCCTATTCCTATTTGATTATTTCTAATACCATGTTCTACAGCATTTTCAGCATGAATTTGAATAATCATCAAAGGAACATTAATATTTCCATTCTCTTCAATCAACTCATTTGACGGCATTTCATAATCTAACCTTTTACCAAATCTTTTCTTCTGGATAAACAAATAATTTTCAACTATTTTTAACTCTTCTTGTAGGCTATGGTAAGATTTCTTATTTCGACTATTCTTGAAAACCGTACTTATATTTTCAGAAAGCTTACCAACTACTTTTACAGCATCTTCATCATTATCTACTCTAACCTGCAACCATTGAAGTGCATTATTAATAAAATGAGGATTGAGTTGATTCACAATTGCTTGTACCTGCAATTTGATTTTTTCTTTGCTCATTTGTTCAAGGGCAAGTTTGTTTTCTTTAAAACTAAGTTCTCGCTTATGAATTTCTTTTGTTTTCCTTTTATAATAAATTACTAGTACAAGTAAAACAGAAAAAATTAAAATCCAAATTATCGGGTTTTGCCACCATACCGTAATCTCAAACGTAATTAAAGCTGCTTTAGATGTAAAGCCATCTCTTTTGGCCCTAATATACAAGTTTTTTATTCCAAGGTCTTTTGCTGATAGTATTAAACTAATATTTGTTTCAACAGTTGTTAACCAATCTTCATTATCACTAAATCTATATTCTATGCTTGTCCTGTTCAATTGATTTGAATCAGGTTTACATTTTAAGAAAATATTAATTAAATGAGAGCCACCCTGCCTTAATTTAATTGACTCTTTAAAGTTGTTGTGAATCAGTCGTTTATCGATACTCAAACTATCAATCCTGAAATCAACAGTGATTTTATCAAATGGATATAAATTTGGGTCAAATCTAATTAAACCATTATTACCTACTATCCATATCCTCTTGTCTTCATCAATCCAAATTCCGTTTTGCTCTATTCCACCCAATTGAAAATCCACATCTTTAGTAATGCATCTAATAATTTGCCTTTGGGGTTTTTCATAAAATGCTTTTAAGTCTAAAACATATACTCCCGATTGATTTCCAATTATCAAAAGAGAGTCTTTATACACTTTACAAACAGAAACAAGAGATGCACCTACTTCATTTTTACCAATTCGTGAGATTAATTTTTCAAGGTCGGTTTTATCATTAATGTCCGTATTGGTATTCATAAAAATTAATCCTTTATCGGTACCCCACCATAAGTTTCCTTTAAAATCAACATCAGAAGAAATTGCCCCAATATTTTGAGGTTTTTTTCTCTTTAACCAATTAATAAGTCTTTTTTTATTTGGGTCATACATTGCTATACCAGTGCTTGTCCTACCCATCCAATATCTTCCATAACTATCTTGGGAAACAGTGAGTACATTTCCAAGCAAAAAGCCATCTTCCTTACCAATTTTTAACCAATTATTGCTGCTTTTCCCATCTCTTCCTTTAGGTAATATCCAAATCCCTGATTCGCACATTCCCCTTACCAAGTTTTTATTTCTATCTCTATAAAAATAAAAACCAAACTTATTCTCTGTAAGAATTTCCCATTTTTTGTCACCATCAAATTTTAACACACCTGAGTTTACATGTTCTTGATTGAGGTTTTCAATATTAAAATAAATATTACCATCATCATCTCTGGAACTGCCATTAGCATATTTTACATTACGGCCCATGCCCTCAGGCTGAGGATGAAATTTCATTCCATCAAATGATGCAAGCCCATATCCATAACTAGCAACCCATATTTTACCATTTCCAGATTGGGATATACTCCATGTCTCTTTTGGAAACCCTTGTAAGGTATTTGGAATGGTAGTCAACCAAGGATAAATTCTTACAACACTATTATATGTTGTGAACCAAAAAGTTCCAGCAAAATCTTTAATTATATGTTTTGGTGTTGAATTTGATTCAAATAACAATGTTTGTGTCCATAAATTAGTCTTAACATCCAGCACTGCCAGCATATACTTATTCTCATCACATGACTTGACAGACCAAATACTATAAATTTCACCCTTTTGATGATTGTGTTCTAAAATTTTTAATTTATTTGCTTCAATCAAATCACTTTCCCCATATTTTACTATGTAAGGATTTTTAAGTTTTTTGAATTTTCCGCTTTCTAATGAATGCAGTCCATCTCGATTTACCATGACAAACTGATTATAAAAAAAACCTTCACTTAAATTTCCTAAAATTGAATTTCTAAAAAAATCAAATTTTTTGTCGTGATTTAAAATGACCCAGGTTCCATTAGTTTTTATTATAATTCTTGCCGTTTTATGAGTATAATCTTTTAAAATTATAAGCGTGTTGCTTGAATGACCCATGTTAGTTGCTAAAGTTAAGGTCTCAGTGGTTTTTATTAAATTGTTCGGTATTAATTTATCACTAAATTCTTTAAAGGATTTTGTAGAATAATCAAAATGAAAAATCTTAAAATGCGGTTTTGGAGTAATAAATATTGGTTTCTTTAGAAAATAATCGTATTTTAACTCACCTGCAGACGGCAAATCTTTATTCAAATAATAATATGTTGTTTTTCCTTTAAAGTATCTTTCAAAACAGTTTTGCCCCAAAAACCATATTCCCCCTTCAGCATCTTCAAAAATAGAAGCTATTCCGGTATTCACCATTTCTCCTGGTGGGATTACATTTTTTAAAGTGTTCTCTGTAAATCTAAAAACTCCATGTGAATGAGTACCTACCCAAATATTCAGCTTACTATCCTGAAAAATTGGGAAAAAGCTATTTCCTTCTAAACCTGCCCTACTATCAAAAACTTTAGTTGCACAATATTGTGCATTTAAAAATTGACTCAAGAAGACTAAATAGATTAATTGAGCTTTTAAAATAAGTTTCATTTCAAGTTCTTTGACTAAATCAATAAGACAAATTTACCTTTTACCTTATCAAAAAGGATCTTTTCCGGTACCAAAACAGTGATTTTCGCCATAAAGACCATAATTATTGCAACCAACACAATTTAATCATTAAATAATAGCTTAGAAGTATACTTTGCCATAACAATCCAGTTCGTACCAGAAATTATTGTGTTTGTGCTTATTCCTAAGCAGAGGAGTTCGACGAAACCTCATATTTGTATCATCAATCACAAATAAAATTTTATTTAACAATTAAAAATTAAAGATTATGAAAAAGTTACAAATTATGTTAGCAGTTTCAGCAGTTGTATTGGGCACAATATTTTCGGCTTGCAAAAAAGAAAAAATTGATCATTTAGTGGTTTCTCAAAACGAAACAACTGATCTTGATTCAGATTTTAATCCTGGAGAAATTTATGGACAACCTAATGTTGTCGAAAATAGAGCATGCACAGTTGGTGCACAATCAGGCAGTTTTAATGGGGTTCCGGCTTATATGAATTGTCCAATAGGAAGTTCAAACACTTATGGTGATAGTTATGTAGGAAGTGTATATGTTGGAAAAAAATGGCAGTGTGTTGAGTATGTCCAAAGGTATTACAAAATTGTCTATAACCTAAATATTAAACCAGCTTTTGGAAATGCAAATACATATTGGACAAATAATAATCATTCATCTGTAGGTTTGCAAAAATTCGCAAACGGTTCAGTTGCACCCCAAGTAGGTGATATTTTGGTGAGTACTTCGGGATCATTTGGCCATGTTGCAATTGTGACAGGGGTCACTTCATCAACTGTAAGTATAATCGATCAAAATTTCAGTAGCACATCTCAAAGAAATATCACAAGAAGTGGAAATACAATTGGAAATTTCAGTAGTGGTTACTCAGTAGCAGGTTTGGTTCGAAAAATGGCTCCAGCAACAACTCCAACATTGGTGCTTCCTGCACAGAATGCTACAAATTTATTGGCTCCAATTAATTTTTCTTGGACTTGCCCAAATGGGACGGAATACAGAATTCAAATAATAGAGTCAACAAAATTTCAGGGATTTTCAAGTTTAAACGGTTTTTCAGGTACAATGGCTTATAATAACAATATTGGCAATATCTTGTCCTTTATTTGGACGAATCCTACAAAAGGTAAGACATATTATTGGACAGTAAGAGCAAATAATAGTGCAGGTCAAAGTCAATTTGCTAGCTATAGGACTTTTACTACGAAACCATAATACTATAAATTCATTTATTAAAAGAGCCATTACACTTTCGTAATGGCTCTTTTAATAATAATTTGGTGTCGAGTCATGGAAATATTTAATAATTCCCAATTAGTTTTATAAGCAGCAACCTATTCTAGTGAATTTAGCTTAAACAATATTCTTTTGATAAACTAACTCAGGTTTTATTAAAGCAAATGAGTTAAAAATTAACCTAATTCAAACCCTCCAATAAAACATCAACTGGTCCCGTAACCTCCAACCCAGCTGAATGTCCAATAGCTGATAAAACGCTATTACCATTTATAAAGAATTCCAGTTCATGTGTGGCAAGTAAACTTTCATTTACCTTTCCAGTCATGGCGCCTTCAATTGGTGAAAAAAGGTCAGCGCCCGGGCTTTGTTCAGCGTATATAACCATCCTGTGCTTTCGATTATAAAGCTCCAGCTTAACTTGTGTGTCATTTAATTCAACATTAATTTTAGAGCTGTTATAAGTGGTGAACATAAAAAACTCCTCGTTGATTTGAAGGCCACCCAGATACCCAATAAAATGATTTTTAACCCAGGGGATATCAGCAACCGATACCATTGCACTAATATTTTCAGAATGAACAAAGTTGTTACATTGTGTCCAAATCCATGTTTTTGGGAATGATCTTCCCCAATCTTTTTCAAGATAACCGTTGCCATTCTCGAAACTGATGGTTCGGCCTTCGTATTCCAAAATACCATTTAAACTGTGGTGCATACTGATCACCTCATGATAGCACTCCATGAATGGCATAAAGCTGTACCAACCCATTGTGCCCGGTGAAAATAAACTTTTAGGCCACTTATGGAATTTGCTAAATCTTATTTCTCCTTTTAATTGAGGAGTGTCAAGTTTAATTCCATCGGCCGAAAAAAAATTGTTTCCAATGTTAAACTCAAATTTATTCGTTTTTGAACTAAACTGGTCAATGTCATAAAATTCATAAATGGCTTTCCTTTTGGTACCATCAAGTATTTGAATAAATGCTCGTTTTGACCCTTTATCATCAATCGAAATCCCTGGAATGACGGCAAAGGCTTGGCTTCCATCGGCAGAAACTTGTTTGAAATACCAGCCTTCAAAATAATTTTTTTTAGAAATGTTGCCTTGAAATATTTCGGGATGATAAAACCGATGAATGTTGGTAAACATAAATATTGTTTTGCTTCGGCCCACAAGATAATCAAAAAAAAAGCCCGATACCGTTGGTTTCGAGCTTTATATAAATTGTCAAACATTGTTAATTCTCAGGCGGGAACCAGTTCTGTTGTGCGTTTCAAAGTCTTCGCGGATTGCAAGGACTTAAAAGTATAGCCGTTTTTTGAAAAATAACTCAATACTTTTGGCAAAACATACTGGAGTTTGTCAAAGGACTTAATATTATCATGAAAAACGACAATTGATCCGGAATTGGCATAGTTGATGACATTCTCCAGACAAGTGGTTTTTGAAATTGTTTGGTCAAAATCACCACTCAGAACATCCCACATTACTACTTTAAAGTGATGTGAAATCATTTGTGCTTGTCTTCTGGAAATTTTACCGTACGGTGGCCTGAAAAGATTCGATTCAACATACTCAGAGCATTTGTTGATGTTTTCAACGTATTCCGTCAAACCGGTCTGCCATCCGTTCAGATGATTAAAAGTGTGATTCCCAACGTTATGTCCGGCCTCAATCACTTTATCAAATATTTCGGGATATTTTCTGACATTATCTCCAACACAAAAGAATGTTGCTTTGGCGTCGTACTGATCCAGTTGGTCCAACACCCATGGCGTCACTTCAGGTATAGGGCCATCATCAAAAGTAAGATATATCTCCTTATTGATATTGGGTTTGTCCCAGCAAAAAGAAGGGAATATCTGTTTAATAACTTTTGGTGTTTTTACGACATACATGCTGATTTCTTCTGAAGAAAGAATTATTAACAACTCAAACGATTTTTTGATACCATCTGCTGCTTGTTAATTTTGTTTTTTTTAAAATAATTGAATTTTATTTGTTTCAGTACCCAAAAACTCATGGTGCTGTATGCTTCATTTGTCATACCTTTGCATTTTTAAATTCAGCAAAATACGAGAAAATGAGAGTGAGATTTGCTCCAAGTCCAACCGGTGCACTTCATATCGGTGGCATAAGAACAGCATTATTTAATTATCTCCTGGCTAAAAAGCATGGAGGTAAGTTCATCCTTAGGATTGAGGATACTGATCAAAATCGATTTGTTCCCGGAGCAGAAGAGTATATTACTGAGGCCTTAAAATGGTGTGGATTGGCATTGGATGAAAGTCCTGAACTTGGAGGAGCATTTGGCCCCTACAGACAGTCAGAAAGAAAACCAATTTACAGGCAATATGCTGAAAAATTGGTAAAAGAGGGCAATGCTTACTATGCTTTTGATACAAATGAGCAACTAGAGGCAGCTCGTGCTCAGGATCCAAATTTTATATATAATCATAAGTCCAGATCAACAGCTTGTAATAGTTTAACGCTGCCTGCTGCTGAAGTTGAACAAAGATTGGCTGCCGGTGAAAATTATGTAATACGACTGAAAGTACCAACAGAGGGCAGGATTGTCATCAATGACCTGATCAGAGGTGAAGTTGTTTTTGAAAATAATCTGATAGACGATAAAGTCATTTTAAAGAGTGATGGTATGCCTACTTACCACCTGGCTAATATCGTCGATGATCACCTTATGCAGATTACTCATGTCATCAGAGGCGAAGAATGGTTGCCAAGTACAGCACACCATGTTTTGCTGTATAGGTTCCTAGGATGGGAATCAACCATGCCCTCATTTTCGCATCTGCCTTTGATTTTAAAACCAAATGGCAATGGTAAACTAAGCAAGCGGGATGGTGCTAAATTTAATATGCCGGTTTTTCCACTTTCGTGGCCGTTGGATAATCATGAACATTTTGACGGCGATAACTTTACAGGATTTAGAGAGGCGGGTTTTTTGCCTGAGGCAGTAATCAATTTTTTGGCAATGTTAGGCTGGAGTTCAGGTACTGATAAAGAAATTTTTAATATGGATGAATTGGTTGAATCTTTCAGCATCGAAAAAATTCATAAAGCCGGAGCTCGTTTTGATTTTGATAAAGCCAAGTGGTTTAACCACCAATATATACAATTGAAGTCCAATTCTGAACTTGCCGGCTTGGTGAAACCCTTGTTATCTGAAAAAGGAATAACTCCAACTGATGAATATCTGGAAAGATTCTGCGGTCTGATGAAAAACAGAGTTAATGTGTTAAGTGAATTTGCTTCAGTGGGTTATTACTTTTTTACGCGGGATTTGAATTATGATTTTGAGACAATTAAGAAAAAATGGAATACGGAGGTTTCACCAAAATGGAACGATGTAATTGGATTTATAGAAAGAGCAGGTGAGACTGAAAGCGCTGTTTTAGAGTCGAAATTTAAAGATCATTTAAATGAATCAGGAATAAAACCAGGCGAAATTTTGCCTTTGATGCGACTTGCACTTGCCGGCACAATGCAAGGCCCCGGTGTATTTGAGATGATCGAATTACTTGGGAAGGATGACAGTATTGAACGAATGCACAAGGCAACAAGTGTTTTTAACGAAAGTATATAACTAAGGTATGATTTTTCCAATTGGTGACGAGCAGGTTCATGGTGGGCACAAAGCATTTTTCAGCTATCTGTTTTTAATATTGAACGT
>JAEUUM010000579.1 GCA_016787375.1 Saprospiraceae bacterium | reverse complement strand
GTTATGACAATATTCATCCCCGACACTTACGAAATGTACTGGGATCTGGACCCTCAAAATGTTATCGAACGTTTTTATGCTATAAACAAGAAATTTTGGAATAAAGAAAGACTCGCCAAAGCTGATTCTTTAATGTTAACCCCTCAAGAAGTCTATACTTTGGCTTCAATCGTTGAAAAAGAAACCAACAAAGTAGACGAGAGGCCTGCTATTGCAGGAGTCTACCTAAATCGTTATCACAGTGGAATGCCACTTCAGGCAGACCCAACTGTCGTGTTTGCCAATAACGATTTTACTATAAAAAGGGTCACAGGCAAGCATACATCATTGGATTCACCTTATAATACTTACATGTATCCGGGCTTACCTCCCGGGCCTATATGCATGCCTGAGAAATCAAGCATAGATGCAGTGTTAAATGCAACCGCTCATGATTTTATGTTTTTTTGTGCAAGACCGGACTTATCAGGATATCATTCATTTGCAGTTACTTTTAATGCTCATGTTCAAAATGCAAAAGCATACCGAGAGTTTTTGGATAAAAACGGCTACTAATCGTGAAATGGGTTGACCTGAAGTATGAATTTTCTAAAGTCCTAACTAGATTCTTTCAAGAAACTTATTCAAATCAAAAATACCTGCTGGCCGTAAGTGGAGGAGTAGATTCAATGGTCTTGTTGGATCTCTTTATGAAATTTGACTTGAACTTCCAAATCGCGCATTGTAACTTTGGTTTGAGAGGAAAAGAGTCTGATCTTGATGAAGAGTTGGTTTATTCATTGGCAAAGGATAAAAATATTAGATGTCATGTTAAAAAATTTAATCTTGACGGGAAAAAAGACTCCAACAATTCCATTCAACTTCTGGCACGCAACCTTCGGTATGAATGGTTTAATGAATTGCTTGAAGAGAACAATTTGGATTACTTGGTCACAGCCCATCATGCAAATGACAATGCTGAAACAATTTTATTCAACTTAATAAGGGGCACAGGATATAAAGGATTGATGGGCATACCTAGTCGAACTGAATCCGTATTCAGACCACTATTGGAATTTCAAAAAGCTGACATCATTAGCTATGCACTAAAAAACAAGATTGCCTTTCGTGATGACAAGAGTAATTTTACTTCAAAATACAACAGAAACAAACTCAGACTTGAAGTAATACCAATAATCGAGCAGATAAATCCACAATTCTGCATAACCCTTAAGGAAAATACAGCAATTTTCGCTGATATTGCAGATATAGTTGAATCCCAGGTCTCTTTATTTAAAAAGGATCACTGTAAGAAAATCGATGATTATCTGACCATAAATTTCACTGAAATAATACATAAACCAGGTAAACTTAACATACTTTCGTGTATACTGGAGCCTTATGATTTCAGTAAAAACCAGGTACAATTTTTATTAAATGGTAATCTGAAATTGAGTGGAACAAAAATAAAATCAAAAACCCATGAATTATACCTTCATGGCAAAGAATGGGTGGTGGCACCACCGGTAAAAAAAATTAAACCCACAAAAATTTCATTCACAAACGATTGCTCAATAACAACACCCTATGGCGTGATAATAACAGAGAATACCAATTCTGCAAAAAATGAGGAGGACAATTTTCATGTATATATCTCTATGGGAAATTTCAAAGATGAATCATTGGTCATTAGAACCCGGCAAGAGAGAGACTGGATTCATCTAAAAGGTATGAACGGTAAAAAACAGAAACTTAAAGATTATTTCATAAACGAAAAAATGTCTATACCTGCCAAAGACAGACAACTTCTATTGTGTCTTGAAAACGAAGTTATTTGGATTGTGGGTAAAAGGAAAAGTGAGCGATTATCAAAAATGACCCCTACCGATAATTATTTAAAAATTACATTTGTTAAATAAAACAAACGGCTATCTTTAAGTATGAAAAAATCTTCAGGTAGAATTTCAGTGCTGAGTGTAGCTGTTATATTCTTATATATTTTGGTTACCATCACCAATTATCAAAAATACAATTGGAGCGGGCGCTGGG
>JAEUUM010000521.1 GCA_016787375.1 Saprospiraceae bacterium | reverse complement strand
ACCAAGACTGATAATAAAAGGTTAGTCAACTTAGATAATGATGTGACAACCCCTGGATTGCCGGTTACTGAATCATCAACTACGATTTTAAATTCCTTTCCGAATGCCAGAATAAAGCCGGGTGGGGTTTATACCGGGATTAATTCAAGGTTTGATATTGGCGAAGGTTACGGAAGTGCGATCAGTAAAAACTTCACTACCCAAATTGGAGTGCCATTTATTTCACCAAATGCAGATTCCATCCAGTTGGGTGTGCGCCTTTATACAGATGAGGGGTCGCATGAAATAAGTTTTTCATTGAACGACCAATTGATTGCCCTGAAAACGATTAATAATTCTTTGGTTTTTGATACGACCATTCATGTTGCAGTATCGATATTGAATTCCTCCAACAACCTAATAATAACAGACTCTGATCCCAATACCAAAGGTTTTAGTATATCAAATATCAAGGTCAATTACACGAGGTCTTTTGATTTTGCAGGTACCTCCAGGTATGAGTTTGAAATAGATGGTTCAAAGGACGTTTCCTATATTGAAATGAATGGTTTCTATCAAGGTGGTCCTTCACCGATTTTATACAACTTTAAAAATTCATATCGAATTTTAGGGATTTTAGAAGCAGGCAAAACAAAATTCAATCTGCCACCAAGCCCAGCTTCCCAAGATATGTTGATGCATTCCGGAGCTACTATTTTGAATGTTGAAACATTGAAATTGATAAGTTTTAAAGATTACACAGGTGTAAATGCAGATTATATAATCATTAGTCATCCGGCATTGTTTGATGATGGTAATGGAAACAACTATGTGCAGCAATATGCTGATTACAGATCAAGTGCAGCCGGTGGGAACCATCAAGTAGTTGTGATAGAGATCAATGAACTATATGATCAGTTTGCTTATGGAAATGACCGTCATTTTATATCTGTCAGAAATTTTGCACATTTCATTCAAAAGAAATGGTCTTTAGCCAAATCAATCTTCCTGATAGGAAAGGGTCGTGAATATGCATATGTACGAAATCTAGGAAACCTTAAAGATCCATCAAACAGAACATTTTTTATCCCGACTTTTGGCACGCCCGGTTCTGATAATTTACTGGTAGTTACACAAGGTCAAATAGCTCCCATTCTGGCCATAGGTCGAATAGCTGCCCAGACAGGTCAGGATATTGGGGATTATCTTCAAAAAATGAAAGATTTTGAAAGCAATGGCAAAGGCCAACAAACCATAAAAGACCAGCTTTGGAAAAAGGAAGTGATACATTTGGGTGGAGGCGCCAGTAAAAGCGAGCAGAAAGCTTTTCAAAGCTTGTTGCAAGGCATTACTCCTGTAATCGAAAATAATAAGTTTGGTGCTCATGTTACCGGATTTTATAAGACCAGTACTGACCCAATACAAATATCTCAAAATCAATTAATATTTGACAGAATCAACAGTGGAGTATCCATTATCACGTTTCTGGGACATTCTGCTGTAGGGACTTTTGACTTTAGTATTGACAACCCTCAGAATTATCAAAACTTCGCAAAATATCCCTTAATGTTCTCATTGGGTTGTTATTCAGGTAATTATCACACCGCAGGACGTGGTACAGGAGAGAATTTTTGCTTCTATAAAAACAAAGGCGCTTTGGGATTCGTGGCAACATCCTATACGGGTTATCCATCCATTCTCTCTCAGTTTACGGAGGAATTTTATCATCAGTTGGGTACAGCAGGCTATGGACAAAGTGTAGGAGAGAATCTAAAATATACTTACAGGGAGCTATCTAAATCAGGATCAGATTATGTCAGATCTTTAACGGAACAAATGTCATTCCATGGTGATCCGGAATATACAATTCATGTATCTTCCGGTCCTGATTACACTCCCGACATTGGTTCATTAAAACTTGATCCTCCTGTGGTAACCGTTCAGACTGACAGCATTAGGCTTTCATTTGAAGTAATTAATTTGGGAACCAACATCAAAGATTCAATTTCTGTAAACATTCGTCAGAAATTACCTGGTGGGGAAATCAGAGAGCTAAAAACATTTGAATTAGAATGTCCGGCATTCAAATCAAAAATTGACTTAAAGTTTCCTTCTTTTAAACGTGATGCCTTTGGTTTAAACACCTTTTTGATAGATATTGACAAGAATAATGAGGTAACCGAACTACCTGATCCTGAAGCTGAGATGAATAATTCAATAAGTCAGGGAGGTGTTCAGGGATACAATTTCTATGTAACGGACAATACAGCCATACCCATCAGTCCACCTGATTATTCAATTGTCAAAAATCCTCAATTTGAACTTTTTGCCTCAACTGCGGATCCACTTGCAAAATCTAACACCTATTTAATTCAAATAGACACCACAAAATTATTCAATAGTCCAAGACTTGTATCTAAAGCCATTTCTCAAAAGGGTGGCTTGATCAGGTGGCAACCTTCTCTGCAAATGCTAGATTCTGTTGTTTATTATTGGAGAATTACTCCGGATTCCACTTCTACGGGAGTGGGAGCATTGTGGCAATATTCATCTTTTTTTTACCGGCCAACAAGCCCTGAAGGGTGGTCTGTTGGTCATAACTTTCAGTTCAATGAAGGAATTTTGAGTAATTTGAAACCTGTAGGCAGTGATCAAAAAATGAACTTTATTGAAGATGTAAAAGATGTTTTTGTTCAGAACTTTGTCCGAAAACCCGAGGCGTACCCCGCCTATTACATCAACAATGGGTTGGCCGAAATCAACTATGGGAATGATATTCTTGCCGGTGTTTATGTAGGAGTGATAGATCCAACGTTTGGAACACAATGGTTAAATCCAAAAGGAGGCAAATATGGCAGCGAAACTCCGGCTGACTGGAGACAAAGAGGTGCTTATCCTTACACTACATCCAATCCTGAGAAAAGAAAAAGTTTAATCTCATTCCTTAAGGACACCATTCCGGACGGACATTTTGTGGTCTTTTTTACTATTCAGGATGAAACCAAAAATTACAAACCCGAAGACTGGGCAATTGACAGTTTCACATTAGGAACCAATATTTTTCAAGTACTTGAAAATCAGGGAGCTAAACTTATCAGGCAAACTGTCGGGAATGCCGTTCCATATTCTTTTGTATACAAAAAAGGTGTAAAACCATTAGGAGAATCATTGGCTGAAAATATCAATTCGGTTGCAAACCTCAATGTCGGTATTGATGGCAGTTGGGATAGAGGTTCTTTCAAAAGCAAACCAGTTGGCCCTGCTTCGAACTGGGATCACTTGAGTTGGTCAGTTTTTGAGAAAAAAAATGAAGGGGATAGTACCTCTGTTCAGATATATGGCCTGGATCAAACAAAAACTAATAAGTTTTTATTAAAGAATTTATCAGGCCAATCTAATATTGATCTGAAGGACATTGATGCGAAATTGTATCCATATTTAGAATGTTCAGTATTTTTAAAAGACAGCCTATTTAAATCTTCACCAAATTTAAATTATATAAGAATTTATTACCAGGGAGTTACTGAGTTGGCAGTTGAACCAAACAACGGATTCATATTTTACAAGGATACAATTGATCAGGGTGATGAATTAAAGCTGAGCTTGCCAATAAATAACATCAGCAACGTTAATGCAGATAGTGTTTTGGTAAAATACGTATTAACAGGCCCAGATCAGTCACAGGATGTATTTCTTTACAAGGAATCACCCATTTTAAAGAATCAAAAGCAAAATATTAACTACTCTAAAAACACACTTCAATTAAAAGGCAACTATAAGCTCGATATCATAGTAAACCCAGAAATGCAACAACCGGAGCAATACAGCTTCAATAACTTAACAGCATTAAATTTTACTGTAATACCGGACAAAAGAAGCCCCCAATTAAATGTAACATTTGATGGAGTTAGAATATTAAATGGTGACATAGTTTCAGCAAAACCAGAGATCTGTATCCAATTAAAAGATGAAAATAAATATATTGCTTTAAAAGACACGGGCATTTTTAAAGTCTTTTTAAGATTTCCGGGTGAACCGAATTTTAAATCAATACCTATAAATGACCCGCAAATTTCCTTCATCCCAGCCTCAGGTGTGGATAAACAAAACTCTGCCAAATTAATTTTCAAGCCTCTAAATCTAATTAATGGCGAGCATGAATTGCTGGTCCAAGCCAAAGACGCAACTGGAAATGCAAGTGGAAATTCAGATTATAGTGTAAAATTCAAAGTAATAACGGAACAATCTATTTCAAGTTTTTTACCTTATCCAAACCCTTTTACCAGCTCGGCAAGTTTTGTATATACTTTAACAGGAGATAAAATGCCGGAGCATATTCGGGTTCGGATATATTCTGTGTCAGGTACCTTGGTAAAAGAAATTACTGAGCGGGAGTTGGGGAATTTGAAAATTGGTACCCATGTCACAGATTATAAATGGGTTGGTACTGATATGTACGGAAACAAACTTGGGAATGGGGTCTACTTGTATCAGGTAGTATGCAAAGATGCATTTGGCGGAGAATGGAAGAGCTTTGAAAATCAATCGGATAATTTCATGGATAAGGGATTTGGAAAAATTGTTATTTTGAGATAAAAACTTGTTGATATTATAATCTTGAAAAATTAATTAATTGAAAAGTGGTGAAAGTCAAAGTTTTTGGGTATTTGATTTTTTAGGCCAAAAGCTTATACATTTGCTGTTTCTTTTAAGCTTATCCTTATTTTTGGGATTTTACAAAATTGACGAATTTGAATTATCCAATGATGAGATTATCACATTGAATATTGCCACTGGTTTTGGTTTGGAGTATCATAATGCACACTTTTACCCACCTCAGCCGTCCAAAAAAATATTTACTCCCAAAGATTTTTGGGACAAAAATACTTTGAGCAACGTTTTGTTGGAGATCAACAAAGACAATGGAAACATGTCAATTTACCAAGTCTTTATACACGAAGTCATAAGATTGTGTGGGGTAAATGATTTTTTGTTGCGTGGCTTTAGTGCGATATGTTACATAATTTCTATTTTGATCTTATACCTAATTTCCTTGAATTTATTCAAGAATAGCTGGATATCATTAATTGCATCTACTTTATTTGCACTAAATCCGCTTTGCATATATTATGCCCACCAGATCAGAAGCTATTCTTTTTCGTTATTGATACTATTGATTTTTGCTTTGGGTTAATGAAAAAAAGGATTTGAAAGCTGCTGGTGTAATTTCTTTCATTACTTCATTTTGCTCGCTTTTTGTTGTTGCATTCCTGTCTCACTTTTTGTCAGTTTTAAATTTAATTGCCACTACATTTTGGAGTTTTGTATCAATTAGTAAAAAATTTAGAAGTTATTTATGCTTTTCAACAGTTATTTCTTTTTTGATTCTATTATGCTGGTATTTCTTGTTTGGTAAAAATGGTATGCAAAGCATGAGTGAAAAAGGAAGTGAAATATATAATATTTTGAGCCCGGATAACCACACCACACTTTTAACCTTAATTCAAGGTATGGTTTCAATTTTCAATTCCATGAACGGATTTATCTTCCAATATCTTGGGTTTCGAAACAGGGACTTTTTTTACTTTGGGTTAATTCCTTTAGCGATTATAATTATTGGTTTTATTACAATCAAACCCAAAATCAGGCTTGTTAATGAGATGTTTTTATATTTAAATATTATTGTCCCAATTTTTTATTTGAGTCTTCTTGCGATATGGACAAAGCACAATACCATGTTTTTGCCGAGGTACATAATATTTGTTATTCCATTTTACACCATACTATTTGCAGTTGCGATCAGAAGTATATTCGAAAACCAATCAATTTATATTAAAGTCTTGGCTACAATCCTGATTATTATTCAAGTGGGTTTGAACGTTTGCTGCTACAAAGTTCCTTTTGAGGGGAAAATTATTTATTATAATGGTGTGAAATCCAGAATTGAAAACGATAAAATGCTACAAAGTCCACCGGTAAAAAATATGTATGCATTTTATGCCAAGCATATTTTGAGGGAATATAAGTCAGGGCAAATTGTCGTATACAACTCGGCTCGAACTGCCCAATTCACAAATCTTTACTTGCCAAGAAATTCTAAAGATATTTTGCAAACCATTGACAGCACACAGTTTCAAGATTTTAATGTCAAATATCAGTAACAGCTGAAAACATTTATTTCCCCAAAATCTTGGTATAAATTTTCAATAATTGGGGGCCGATGGTCTCCGGCCCATATTTTGATATGTCACTGGAACAAATTTTTAGCTTTTTTTACTTAGAATGGTTCTAAATGACCAATTTTATTGAGTCCTCCAGTCTTAATTCATCATT
>JAEUUM010000510.1 GCA_016787375.1 Saprospiraceae bacterium | reverse complement strand
GGGGCTTACAACTTTTTTTCCTGTTTTAGCTTCTAATTCCAACCTTGCCACTTTTGCTACATTACCGCCTTGTTTCGCAACTTTTTTACTTTCTTCAAAATCTTTGGGATTGGTTGCTGCCGATATGTCCTTTGTTGATGCTTCGGCAAGCATATTCAGAATTAGTTCCGTATTGGTCATATTATCCCGCAGGTTTTCTTTTTTCAAGCCTTTTAATACTTTGTATTCTTTGGTGGTCTTATCGCTCCAGGCTTTGGTAATAATATCCGTAAGTGTGGCAAATTGTTGTCCTTCTTTCAATCCTCTTTTCTTCCATTCATCAGTAAGTTCTTTTCTGATTTCAATACTTTTCAATCGTTGGTTTATCCAGTTTTCAGAATAGCCTAATTTGAGGTATTGCTCCAAAGCTCTGTCGATGCTCAATTCCGGGTCTTGCATTTCGTCTAATCGCTCCGCTGCTACCTGTGCCAACCATAATTTAAAGGGCTCTGCCTTGGGGGATGGAATGCTTTGGATTAATCTAAAAAGCTGCTCAGTATCAGCAACATCGGTTTGGTAAAATTTACCATCTGATGATTGCATTTTCAGTTGTCCGATTTTTTCGGACAACTCACTACCTTCTTTTTTTAGCTTGGCTTTCAGGTCGCTCCAATACTTTCGCGGGCGGTCTGTTCCGGTCAATATTTCTATTACATCCACAATAGAAATATACCATTTCTCCTGATCGGCGTCCCAAACGGCACGGACTTGCCTTTCTTCAAATAATCTGATGGCGGTTTCTTTGGTCATTGCCTTTATTTTTTAGTGGTTGTGCAGTTGGACAGACACACGCTGCCGCCAAGCTTTAGTTTGAGGGCTTGAGCAGTTTGGTCCCGAAAATAGCGGGATGTGTGGCTGTGAAGGGTTGGCTTCGGTGCTACGTTCCTTAAATGACCCGAAACGTTCCTTATTTGCATATTACACATGATAATCAATACTTTACGACTATAATGTATCGTTCCTTAATTAGATTTTATAGTTTCTTAAAGGCATATTTGGCATTCCTATCTCTTTGTTTTTCACTTAATCGCTCCAGGATTTTTTCATTATCCATAAATTGGTTCAGGTATATCCTTACATTTTTCTCATGAATTCCTGTAACTTCAACCAATTCAGGAATTGTTGCCTGATTATGATAAAAGAGATATTGCAGAATTCTTTTCTGCGTGTCATTATAAGTTGACCAATTATCTTGAATAACTTTCAATATTGAGTCTGAAATTGTTTTGGTATGCTTACTGATTTTGTTTCGAAGCGTTAAATACACATTTCCATTTTTCTCTGCATACTCCGGTGTTGAAAGCATTGATTTTTCCATAGATTGATAAATTCTGGAAACACCTTCATTTAATTGTCTCACAAACCCCATATCTTCCAATGCCCTTGCAATTCTTGGATTTCGAGAAAATCTTTCAGTTCTGATATTTTCAACATTTACTTGGGCAGGTAAAGGACCACTATTGGAAATTTCAAGTCTATCATCAAAATGTTTGATATAGATGGCATTACCTTGCACATTGTATGAACGATGGCATAAGGCATTTACAACACCCTCAAGCCAGGCTTCTTCGGGATATTCAGGAACCTTAATAAAACGGCCGGTTTCCAAATCCAAAAAGAAATAATCTTTAAAGCTTGCTTTTAGAAACTTTTTTACGTGATCTATTATCCAAGGGATATTGTTTTCAAATCGTTCATCCTTTACTACATTATGCTCGGTACCTGTTTTGGTTTCTACACCTTCATATCGGATGTATCTGAGCGATGATGACGTAATATATTTTTCAGGGTCTTTGGCAAAGAGCAAAATCCCTGCTTTTTTGATTTTGTATTGCCCATCCTTTTTTATTGCCAAATGTCTTTTTACAAGCAAATCAAGAACATCACCTGTATAATTAAGTTTCTCTTTGTACCTATTTAGTAGCTTTATTTCAAGGTCATTAAAATCGAAATCTTGCTCTATTTCATCTTCAAATTTTCGTATCTGTTTGTCGTATTCTAATTTTCTGACTGCGTCTCTATCCAGTTGTCTATTCTTATCATCTACCCGTAAAAAGAT
>JAEUUM010000431.1 GCA_016787375.1 Saprospiraceae bacterium | reverse complement strand
ATATTTTGTTTTGTTAAGCTTAAAATTTTAAATTTGCAATTCTTTAGAAAACCAGCATATGGAACAACCAAATCATCTTAGTGAATACATTCCAATTTTAATGCAGTTTGCAGTTGGTGCGGGCTTTGTAATTACAACAATGGTGGCAACACATTATTTAGGTCCAAAAAGAAAAACTGCTGATAAATTAGAAGCATTTGAATGTGGTATTGACTCAAAAGGGAATGCTCGCCTTCCATTCTCCATTAAATACTTTCTAACTGCAATTTTATTTGTGTTGTTTGATGTTGAACTTATATTTTTATATCCTTGGGCTATGTCATTTAAAGAAGTGGGGTTTGCAGGTTTTATTGAAATGATGATTTTTATGGCTGTCCTTTTAATGGGATTCATTTATATAATTAAAAAGGGTGCCCTCAAGTGGGAGTAAACAATACTACATCTAAAGATGTTCTAAGGAAAAACTTTCTGAAATGAGTAATGTAAAATTAGTAGATACACCAAATGGGCACGCGGGAGAAGGTTATTTTGCAACCTCCCTTGATAAAGTAATTGGACTTGCAAGAGCAAATTCAATATGGCCTTTACCTTTTGCCACTTCATGCTGTGGAATTGAATTTATGGCAACAATGGCTTCGAATTATGATTTGGGCAGATTCGGTGCAGAACGTCTAAGTTTTAGCCCAAGACAAGCGGACTTGCTTATGGTAATGGGAACTATAGCAAAAAAAATGGGGCCTATTGTGAGGCAAGTATATTTACAAATGGCTGAGCCCAGATGGGTAATAGCTGTTGGAGCCTGCGCTTCGAGTGGAGGAATATTTGACACCTACAGCGTCCTGCAAGGAATCGACAAAGTTGTGCCTGTTGACGTTTATGTTCCAGGATGTCCTCCCAGACCAGAACAAATTATTGACGGAATTCTGAAAATTCAGGAACTAGTCAAAAACGAACCTTTAAGACGAAGAAACTCCGAAGAATATAAAGAATTAATGGCTTCATACGGTATAATGTAATGCAGAACATAACCAATACTCTTGAGATCAATCATTCCTACATCCTCGAACGGATAAGGGAAAGAATTGGAATCAATTTACTCGAATTCGATCATCCTTATGATATTTTGACCATAACGATCAATAAAGAATGTATCATAGATTTATTATTGTTTCTTCGTGATGATGAAATTCTTAAATTTGATTTCCTGACCGACATTTGTGGCATACATTATCCAAACAATAAGCATAGGGAGATTGGTGTCATTTACCATCTGCATTCTTTAATCAATAATATAAGATTAAGAATCAAGACTTTTGCTTCTTCTGAAGATCCAACATTTCTGACAGCATCGCTGATTTATGCGAGTGCTAATTGGATGGAAAGAGAGACCTACGATTTTTATGGCGCAATTTTCCAAGGGCACAAAGACCTTAGAAGAATACTGAACATGGATGAGATGAATTATTTTCCAATGAGAAAAGAATACCCATTACAAGATGGAACAAGAACTGACAAAGAAGACAAATATTTTGGAAGGTAGTTCACCGGTAAGTCTGGATCAACTGCCTCAACAAGATTATAACATACTTAATCTTGGACCTACTCACCCCGCCACCCACGGTATATTTCAAAATGTACTAAAAATGGACGGTGAGAAAATAATAGATGCTGAACCAACTATTGGTTACATACACCGTGCATTTGAAAAGATAGCTGAAAACAGACCATTTTATCAGGTTACTACCCTTACAGACAGACTAAATTACTGTTCCTCTCCTATCAACAACATGGGTTGGCACATGACAGTTGAAAAACTACTTGGAGTTAAAACCACAAAAAAAGTGGATTACATGAGAGTAATCATCATGGAACTCGCAAGAATTTCAGATCACCTAATATGTAATTCTGTTTTAGGGGTTGACACAGGAGCCTTGACTGGTTTTACCTATGTCTTTCAACTACGTGAAAAAATATACGATATTTACGAAGAAGTATGCGGAGCAAGGTTGACCACCAACATAGGCAGAATAGGTGGTATGGAAAGAGATTTCACTCCAAAGTTTTGGCAAAAACTAAAAGAATTTTTGGATGAGTTTCCTAAAATTTTCAACGAATTTGATTCTTTGCTAACAAGAAACAGGATATTTTTTGACCGAACTAAAAATGTGGGTGGAATTTCAGCTGAAAGGGCTCTAAATTATGGCTTCACTGGTCCGAATTTGAGGGCAACAGGAGTTGATTATGATGTAAGGGCAATGAATCCATATTCTTCCTATCAGGATTTTGAATTTGAGGTGCCGGTTGGTGAAACTGGTGATTGCTATGATAGATTCCTTGTAAGAAATGAAGAAATCAGACAAAGCATCAAAATCATTGAACAGGCGATGAAAAACATGCCCGAAGGCAGACATTTTGTTGATGTACCAGAATTTTATCTTCCCCCAAAACAAGATGTCTATACAAAAATGGAGGCATTAATTTGGCATTTCAAAATTGTGATGGGTGAGGTTGATGTTCCTGTTGGAGAAGTATATCATTCTGTTGAAGGTGGTAACGGTGAACTAGGTTATTATCTCGTGAGTGATGGAGGAAGGCAAGCATATAGGCTTCATTTCAGAAGACCATGTTTTATATTTTACCAGGCATACCCTGAACTAATCAAAGGATCAATGCTATCGGATGCCATTTTAACCATGTCTAGCTTAAATGTGATTGCAGGAGAATTAGATGCATAAAGTAGAAAAGAATGAAAAACATAGAATTTAGCGAGGAAACTTTAAAAACAATTCGGGAAATTATAAACAGATATCCTGAAGGAAAGCATAAATCTGCTCTCATTCCTATTTTGCACATTGCTCAATCAGAATTTGAAGGTTGGCTCAGTCCTGAAGCAATGAGCTACGTTGCTGAAATTTTAAATATTGAGCCGGTTGAGGTATTTGAGGTTGCGTCATTTTATTCAATGTTCAACTTAAAACCTGTGGGCAAATGTGTCATTGAAGTGTGCCACACCAGCTCTTGTTGGCTTATGGGCGCAGAAGATGTTATTAATCACATTGGTAAACGTTTGGGTATTAAACCAGGTCAGACTACTTCAGATGGTTTATTTACTTTAAAAACTGTTGAATGTCTCGGATCGTGTGGAACTGCTCCAATGTTGATGGTTGGCGCAGATTTTTATGAAAATCTAACTCTTGAAAAAGTTGATACACTCATTGATGCTTGTAAATCTTCTGGAAAAAGTTCGAGTTATCTCGTAGATAAAATGCTTGGATAACTTTAAACATAACTCAATAAATGGGAAAGAAATTATTACTACAGAATATAGATGTACCGGGAATCAATACTTATGAGGTCTACCGCAAAACCGGTGGGTATAAGTCAGTTGAAAAAGTTCTGGAGCAAAAAAATCCTGATGCAATTGTTGAAGAAGTTAAAAAGTCAGGACTCAGAGGCAGAGGCGGTGCCGGTTTTCCTACAGGTATGAAATGGAGTTTCCTTGCTAAACCTGAAGGTGTAGCCAGATACCTCGTTTGTAATGCAGATGAATCAGAACCCGGAACTTTCAAGGACAGGTATTTAATGGAAAAAATACCTCATTTACTGATTGAGGGAATGATAACATCAAGTTATGCCCTTGGAGCCAACACTTCATTCATTTATATCAGAGGTGAGTATTTTTATGTTTTAAGAATTCTGGAAAAAGCAATAAAAGAGGCTTATGAAAACGGCTGGCTTGGAAAGAATATAAAAGGAAGTGGATACAATCTTGATTTGTATGTTCAGGTTGGTGCTGGAGCATACATATGTGGAGAAGAGACCGCCTTGCTTGAAAGTCTTGAGGGCAAAAGAGGAAATCCAAGAATAAAACCTCCATTTCCAGCTGTAGCCGGGTTATATGGTTGTCCTACTGTAGTGAATAACGTTGAAACAATTGCGGCAGTTGTACCTATTGTGAATGATGGAGGTGATGCATATGCAGCTGTTGGAGTAGAAAGGTCTACCGGTACTAAATTAATATCGGCCAGTGGACACATTAATAAACCGGGTGTTTATGAGATCGAAATGGGTGTTCCGGTTGAAGAATTTATCTACTCTGATGAATATTGTGGTGGTATAAAAAACGGAAAAAAGCTCAAAGCAGTTGTTGCTGGAGGTTCTTCTGTACCAATACTGCCTGCTGACTTAATACTAAAAACTGCTGCAGGGAATCCAAGATTAATGACATACGAATCACTTGCAGACGGTGGTTTTGCCACTGGAACCATGCTGGGTTCAGGTGGATTCATTGTTATGGATGAAACCACCAGTATTGTTAAAAACCTTTGGAATTTCTCCAGGTTCTACCACCATGAAAGTTGTGGTCAATGTAGTCCTTGTCGAGAAGGAACGGGTTGGATGGAAAAAATATTACACAAAATACTTCACGGACACGGTACCATCAAAGACATAGATTTATTATGGGACATTCAATCTAAAATTGAAGGTAAAACAATATGTCCCCTTGGCGATGCAGCAGCCTGGCCTGTTGCAAGTGCTATCAGACATTTTAGGAAAGAATTTGAAGAATACGTAAACAATCCAGAATCAATTCAGGATGTCAAACATTACTTCAATGTTCATAACGTTGCCGAGGCATAACACGAATTAATGAAAAGAAATTAACATGGCAAAAGTAACCATTGATGATATTACCATAGAAGTACCTGATGGCACGACAATTCTCCAAGCTGCCAGAATGATTGGCGGTCACGTTGTTCCTCCTGCAATGTGCTATTACACCAAGTTGAAAACAAGTGGTGGATATTGCAGAACATGCCTGGTTAAAGTAGAACAAGGATCTGAAAAAGATCCAAGACCAATGCCCAAGCCGGTAGCATCTTGCAGAACCACTGTAATGGATGGTATGGTTGTTAGAAACACTACGTCTCCGGAAATACAAGAGGCTAGAGCTGGAGTTGTTGAATTCCTTCTTCTAAACCACCCACTTGATTGCCCTATTTGTGATCAAGCCGGAGAATGCCACCTTCAGGACCTAAGCTACGAGCATGGTAAAGAAGGTACCCGTTTTGAATTTGAAAAGAGGACATTTGACAAGATAGATATTGGTGAGAAGATTCAATTACACATGACACGTTGTATTCTTTGTTACAGATGTGTAAAAGTTGCTGACCAACTCACAGATGAAAGGGTGCATGGAGTAATGAATCGAGGTGAAGTTTCTGAAATCAGCACCTATATTGAAAAAGCTATTGAAAATGATTTTTCAGGTAATATGATTGATGTCTGCCCTGTTGGAGCATTAACTGACAAGACTTTCAGATTCAAAAGCAGGGTTTGGTATACAAAACCAATGTATGCACACCGTGATTGTGATAAATGCAGCGGCAAAACAACTCTTTGGTATCAGGGTGAAGATGTTCTCAGAGTTACAGGCAGAAAGGACGTTTATGGGGAAGTGGAGGATTTTATTTGTAATACCTGCAGATTTGATAAAAAACTAACCAAAGATTGGGTAATTGAAGGACCGGCTGAAATTGACAGGCATTCAGTTATAATTCAGAATCATACTGAAAAATTGATCCCAAAAGAACAAGTGCAAATTTTACCGAATTTGCCTGGTGTTGATTTTACAAAAAAAATTGAAAGTTAAATTATGCTGAGTACTTACTTCATAGTTAAGATTATCCTTGTCTTGGTCCTATTTTTAGTAACCCTGACAATGGCTGCATATTCAACTTATGCCGAAAGAAAAGTTGCTGCATTTTTACAAGACAGACTTGGGCCAAACCGCGCAGGTCCGTTTGGTTTGTTACAACCTGTTGCAGATGGTGTGAAAATGTTTATGAAGGAAGAAATAATTCCAAACACCTCGGACAAGGCAATATTCATTCTCGGTCCGTCAATTTTCATGATTACCGCTTTATTGACCGGAGTTGTTATACCGTGGGGTCCTGACATCAACGTAAACGGGACAAATTACCCTCTTCAGATAGCAGATATCAACATTGGTTTGTTGTACTTGTTTGGGGTAGTTTCCCTTGGCGTTTATGGTATTATGCTTGGTGGATGGGCTTCTAATAACAAATACTCGTTGCTTGGTTCGGTAAGGGCGAGTTCTCAGATGATAAGTTATGAACTTGCAATGGGTTTATCTGTAATTGGAATTTTACTTTATACCGGCTCCCTCAGCATAAAAGATATTGTTATTCAACAACAAGGAATGCATTGGAACGTATTTTACCAACCTTTGGGATTCATAATATTTTTAGTTTGTGCATTTGCGGAATGTAACAGAGCACCTTTTGATCTTGCAGAGTGCGAAACTGAATTAGTTGGTGGTTTTCACACAGAATATTCATCAATGAAACTAGGATTATTCTTATTTGCTGAATATATACACATGTTCATCTCCTCCGCGGTTATAGCGTGTGTTTTTTTTGGTGGATATGATTTCCCTTTTATTGGCAAATTAGGGTTATCACCAAATATTTTTGCCCTTGTTGGTGTTGTTGTATTGTTTGCAAAAATAATTTTCTTTATCTTTTTCTTCATGTGGGTTCGCTGGACAATTCCAAGGTTTAGATATGATCAATTGATGAAACTTGGTTGGCAAATACTTATTCCACTAGGACTATTTAATATATTTGTGACCGGTGGTTGGCTAACCCTAAAAAATTACCTAAACTGGTAACCTATGTACAAAAGTTTATCTAACAGAAAGAAAGACGTCTCAACAGGTAAAAGAACCCTGAATTTTTGGGAAAACATGTATCTACCTGCCATTCTTAAAGGTATGGGGATAACAATAAGCCATCTTTTTAGAAAAAAGGTTTCGTTAAAATATCCGGAAGTACAGAGAGAATTTTCGGATATCTACAGGGGAATGCATGTTCTTAAAAGGGATGAACAAGGTCGAGAAAATTGTACCGCTTGTGGACTATGCGCTCTGGCTTGCCCTGCAGAAGCCATCACAATTGATGCAGCTGAAAGAAAAAGAGGTGAAGAAAACTTATACAGAGAAGAGAAGTATGCCGCAAAATATGAAATAAATATGTTGAGATGCATTTATTGTGGTTTGTGTGAAGAAGCATGCCCAAAGGATGCAATCTACTTAACACCGAGGCTGGTTCCATCGGAATACGGTAGAAAAGATTTCGTATACGGAAAAGATTTTCTTGTTGAACCAATAGATGCAAGAATAGATATTTCTAAGAGAAAACAATCACTTGCCGAATAATGATAGATTTCTAAACTATTAAACTAATTTCGTGCATCAATTAAGGA
>JAEUUM010000391.1 GCA_016787375.1 Saprospiraceae bacterium | reverse complement strand
CTATTAAGTAATACCGAAGTAAACAAAGTAGGCCCAACAATAACTGAAACTAAGTTTTTTGTAAACAACATTGAAGGTAAAAAGCCCAATGCTGATGAGGAAGTTATCGTAACCACCAAATTAAGTAATGCCAATGGAATAGATCATGCAAGTCTCTATTTCTCAACCGGAATTTATGGTAAATTTTCCAAATCAAGCATGTATGATGATGGTTTGCATAATGATGGTGCTGCAAATGATGGAACTTTTGGGGGAATTTTACCCGGGAATCCGGCCGGTACATGGGTTCGATATTACATTGAGGCAGTGGCAGGAAATACTGCCAAAACCGCTGCTTATGACCCTGTCGGAGCAGAGCACGATGTATATGTTTATCAAGTAAATTATAACCAAGGCAGTACTGACGTTGTCATAAATGAATTAATGGCTTCAAATTTAACGGGGCCACAAGACGAAGCAGGAGAGTTCGAAGATTGGATTGAGTTATACAATAAGTCTGAAGCTTCAATTGACCTTTCAGGTTATCACCTTTCTGACAATATCACCAACTTTAAAAAATTTAAAATTCCTTCAAATACTGTTATTGAAGGTAAATCTTACCTGATAATATGGGCTGATGAAAAACAATCACAAGGCGATTTGCATGCAAACTTTAAGCTTTCTGCAGATGGCGAATGGTTGGGATTTAGCGATGCAAACGGTACCATCCTTGATTCAGTATCCTTTCCCAAGCAAACAGACGACCTGTCCTTTTCCAGAATACCAAACGGAACCGGTACATTTGTAATCAAGAATCATACATTCGGTAAAAACAATGAAACTACAGCTACCTCAAATATCTTATCAAGAGGAAATGCCCTCACATTGCAACCAAACCCGGCTGATAAATTTTTGATAATAAAAAACAACACAAATCAAGCCCAGTTTATTCGGATTAAAAATATAAATGGTCAAACAGTCTCAGAAACTTGGCTTATATCATCTCTTCAGATTGATACACATGAATTTCCTTCAGGGCTGTATATAGTACAAACCGGAAATGAAATTTCTAAGATTGTTATCATGCATTAACAAAACTAATAAAGATTTTAAAGAAAAAACGGTTGCGACAAAAATCATAACCGTTTTTTTATGCTTAAAACCAATTGACTTAAATCGTTAAAAAGATAGATAACAGAAAAAAATTTGGACTTATATTTGTCTTCATGCGCCAATTATCAGCTGTTATAATAACATATAATGAAGAACAAAACATAGAAAGATGTTTGAAATCATTGCTTGGAATAGCAGATGAAATAGTCGTAGTTGATTCATATTCAACTGATAAAACCAAGGAAATTTGCCTCAATTATCATGTTAATTTTTTTGAACATACATGGGAAGGTTATTCTGAGCAAAAAAACTACGGTAATTCGATGGCAAAATTCGATTGGATTTTATCACTGGATGCTGACGAGGCACTTTCACCAGAATTACAGCAAAGTTTAACGGCAATAAAAATTGAGGGGAATGAGTTTTTTTATAGAATTTGCAGATTGACCAATTACTGTGGAACCTGGATAAAACATGGTGGTTGGTATCCTGACATCAAATTGAGACTTTTTGATAGAACCCAATCTTGTTGGGAAGGCAAAATTCATGAAAAACTAAATAACGTGTTGGAACGTAAAAAACCATTGTTACAAGGAGACTGTTATCACTATTCATATTATACCATCGAAGGGCACAAGGCACAGGCATTAAAATTCTCACAAATGGCTGCCATAGACCTTTTTGAAAAAGGCAAAAATGCAGGTTGGATAAAAATTTTACTCTCCACTATTCATAAGTTCAT
>JAEUUM010000379.1 GCA_016787375.1 Saprospiraceae bacterium | reverse complement strand
CAACCCTAACGCTGTACATTGCCAATAGCCGAACAGAGGAGAGCGAAGTCGTAAAGCGATTAATCATTAGTGTATTAAACAGAAACAGATAATTACAAATAAATAATTACGAATTACGTAAAAACATTTGATACATCATCTGGAATACAAACCTACCAATAGAAGCAAGCAAAATGGAATAACAACATCACTGCCGATAAATAATCACAGATTGAATTAAGATTAGTTTTTGTGTAATTTTGATTAAGATAGATCACCGCTGTTGTGGACTCATATAATTTTTATCAATTAAGGAGTTAAATGAAAATCAAACACTTAAAAAACTTATTCAAAATTTACACTGATGTAATTCTGGATAACGCCAAACCAACATGGGCAAAGTCCCCAATTCCAAATAGTGGGTACAAGCGAATTGCTACCGAGGAAGCATTTGCTACTCCGGCCTTGATCGCTGAATCAAAAAGCATCATAGAGTCAGGACATGCTGAACCTGGTTTTGCCAAAATGGGAAAATTTGTTTTTGGCAATAGTCTTCCCGCAAAGATACTCGACTCAAAACTTCTTGATTTAGGTGAAGGCAGAATTAAGCAAATGGATGCCGACGGAATTGATTTTGCCCTTCTCTCTTTGACTTCTCCCGGTGTTCAGATATTTGAAGCCAGCAAAGCAATCGGTATTGCGACTGAAGCCAATGATATACTGATGGAAGCAGTAAACAACTTTCCGAATCGCTTTGGCGGATTGGCTGCAATAGCACCACAAGCACCTATTGAAGCAGCTAATGAAATAGCACGAGCTAAAAACCTGGGCCTGAAAGGAATAATCATCAATTCTCACACCAACGGTGAATATCTTGACCTTCCCAAATTCGCCCCAATCCTTGAGGCATCACAGGATTTGAACATGCCGATTTATCTGCATCCTCGTGAACCTTCATCAAGTTGGGTTACGCCATACCTCGATTATGGACTTTATTTTGCAACCTGGGGTTTTGCAGCAGAAGCGGCTCTTCATGCTATGCGGCTAATTATGTCAGGAACACTTGACCGTTTTCCTAAACTTCGCATTGTACTTGGGCATATGGGCGAAGGCATTCCGTTCTGGTTGGGAAGAATTGATAATCGTTATAAAGGGCAAGTGGTAATAGGTGCCAGCCAAGTACTTGAGTTACTTCCAAGTGAATATTTTCGCCGCAACTTTGTTATTACAACCAGTGGCGTAACGGACTATGAACCATTGAGGTTATCAATTGATACGCTTGGGGTGGAACGCATTCAGTTTGCAGCAGACTACCCCTATGAAAATGCCGGGGCCGGCGTGCAAGCCCTTGAAAATGCTAACATTTCAGATCAAGAACGAATGTCTATTTTTGAAACGAATGCGAGAAATTATTGGGGGCTCAGTTTTGATTAAGACTCTTCTTTTTAAATTTGTCAGTGGATGTTAATTTCCAAAAACTATATATCTTTGGAACAGACCCGGTTATATTTGGTTTTGGCTTCAAGATGATCGGTTCAATACAATTCAATTATCCCTCTTCATGAAGTTGAATTATTGATAACGTTTTTTATATCTAATGAATGCAAGATTTAAATGTTTTCATGAAATTTTAAATAAAATGAAAAAAAACTTATTACTCAATGTCCTTTTATTGCTTTTGACCGGCTATGCGTCGGCTCAGTGTGGTGCAAATGAAGTTAAAGTAAGCATCAATATCCAAACCGATACATGGGGCGAAGAAACATCCTGGACCCTGACTGACCTTAAAGGTAATGTTGTCCTGAATGGGGGCCAAGGTGGTGTTTATGATGACAATACCAATTACAAGGACAGCGTCTGCGTTCTTTCGAACGAATGTTTGTTTTTCGAGATATATGATGTTTATGGAGATGGTATCAACGCTCCAAACGGATGTAAACTTTATCTGGACAATGTCCTTGTATATAGTGGTGCAGATAACATTGGGTCATACGCCAAGACCATTGTGAATTGCTCAGACTCCTGCAGCCTTGTAATTAATGGCCTTAATGATCTGCAATCCCACATCAATGGAAACATTACACTCAGCGGTGATGATCTGACTGTGATTAAAAATGTAATGACATTATTTCCTGCATGTTTGGCCGCCAATGAAAGTTCTATATTGCTTTCAAATAGTGTAGTTGAAAATTATGAATTCAAAGTTGGAGCACTTTTTACTACTCCTAAAACAATA
>JAEUUM010000032.1 GCA_016787375.1 Saprospiraceae bacterium | reverse complement strand
ATATTATGTTAAACTTTTCTCAGGGAGAAAGATTTCAGCCATCATGCATCTTACACTTCCTCCGCCATATGTTTCTATTGTTTCTATATCTGGTGTTAAAATGTTTGTATGTTGCTCAATTCTATTAATTTGCTCCTTGGTAAGGGAATTAAAAGCTGTTTTTGAAATTACAAGAAATGTTTGACCAGAGGCACCTTGTACTTGAAGCATATTTCCGGCAAAGGAATTCATTTGCTGAAGAGATATCTCAATGACTTCTTTATTGGTTTTTTGAAAAATTTCCATCAACTCTTCCTTTTCTTCATCATCAACGACAGAATCCATACAAATAATTACAAATGTTTCTCCTACCGCCATCATAACATTTGTATGATAAACCAACTGTCCGTTCTGATCAATTGAAGTAAATGAAACAGGTGTATAACCGGCTATTTTACACCAATCTTCAAACAAAGTCTTATCGGTTCGAGGACTTAAACAAGCAAATGCGATTCTGTTAAAACGGTCTAAAACCATTGATCCAGTTCCTTCCAGATATATTTCATCGGTTTCTGAATCTTCCATATGGATATGGTCAACAATCCAGAAATCATGTTCAAGTTGATCCAATACTTTATCAGTTCTTTCCTTACGTCTTACAGGGGCAAACATTGGGTAAGTAATCACAGTACCATCTTCATGAAACGAGACCCAGTTGTTTGGAAATACTGCATCTGGTTTTACAGGTTCTGGTTCATCTTGGTATACTTTAACATCTATGCCGTTGGTGCGGAGTAACTGGACAAAAGAATCAAACTCAACTATGGCTTTTTCACTAATTTCTTTGGGAGAAATACCTGCCTTATTATTTTGAAAAGCATTATTTACAGCAGTTTCAGCATTAAACCCAAAGTTTGAGGGCCTAATCATCAGGATACTTCTGGTTGTTTGTTTTCTAGTCATTTTAATATCAATTATAATGTAAGGATTCCTTTTTCATTTTTGCTGCCAGATCATGGCCAAGATATTTTTCAATAAATTCGTGAACAATATAAATCAACGGGGTAAGGACAACTGCTACAACAAATTTATATATGTAGTTCATGATGCCAATAGCTATCACTGTTTTTAAACTCCAGTTTGCGCCTATGTAAAATGCTATAAAAAGCACAACAAAACTGTCAATAAACTGACTTACCAGAGTTGATCCGGTGCTTCTTAACCAAATCAGACGCTCTCCTGTGTATTTCTTTATTTTGTGAAAAACCAAAACATCTATTATTTGACCCAGCATAAAAGCTACTAAGGAACCAACAATAATCCAACTACCCTGCCCAAAAATAAGCTTGAAAGCTTCGTTCAAATCACCAACCTTTGCTTTTTTAAAGGCTTGATCTGCTTCCGAAAGATCTGAGTGAATATGGGAAGTGGGCCAAAAATCAGCAGGAACCAATTTTATGCCTAATGTAAACATTAAAAATGAATAAGCGATCATCCCTGCAGCAATATAGGAGAGCAATCTTACACCTCTCATACCATAGTATTCGTTAATGATATCGGTCATAATGAATACTACCGGCCACAACAAAACACCAACAGTCAGGTTAAAGGATAAATGATCAATTCCTAATATGTTTATATTGCTTGGGTCAATGCCAAATGTTTTTTCTAACGAAAATATTTTTACGCCAATTAGCTCAGCAATTATGGCATTCGTTACAAAAAAAGCACCAAGGATAATGAACAATTTTTTTGATTTGTCCTCGTAAAATTGGTTAACTCGCTCCATTCCTTGAATTTAAATGAACAAAAGTAATGAATTTTACTTTCAGTAATATCTAATTAACAAAGTAGTTCAAATGTAGTTGATTGCCTACCTTTGAACTTTAAAAATATAAATGAAATGGCTCGTATCGCTATAAATCTTAAAGAAGGTGAAATAGTCAAAGAAGAATACATAATCGGAATTGATCTTGGAACTACCAATAGTCTGACTGCATACATCAAAGACGGATTGGCAGTTTGTATAAAAGATTCAGAGGGTAAAAATTCCTTGGTTCCATCTGTTATTCATTTTGACAAAGACAGAAACGCTACAGTTGGCACTTCAGCAAAAGACTTCCTGATTGATGATCCTGAAAATACCATTTATTCGGTTAAAAGACTTTTAGGTAAATCAACCGTTGACATCGACCAGAATTCACATTATTTCAACTATCGCATAATTGAAGTTGATCCCAATGCAATGGTAAGGATCCAGGTTGGAGAAAAATTTTATACGCCGGTTGAACTTTCAGCTGAAATATTAAAAACACTTAAGGCACGGGCAGAAGCTCATTTGAATACCAGAATATCAAAGGCAGTTATCACCGTTCCGGCATATTTCAATGATGCTCAAAGACAAGCAACACGTGATGCCGGAAAACTTGCCGGGTTAGATGTACTCAGGATAATTAATGAACCTACTGCTGCAAGCTTGGCATACGGATTGGATCAGACAACTCAAAAACAAACGATCGCCGTTTATGACCTTGGTGGTGGAACTTTTGACATTTCTATTTTAACATTAGAAGGAGGGATATTTGAAGTTTTAGCAACAAACGGAGACACCTTTTTGGGAGGTGACAATATTGACCAGCTTATCGCATCTTATTGGAGCAATAAATATGGCTGGACATATGTAGATTTAGAAAACAATAAAAGTAAAAGACAACAGCTGAGAATACTTGCTGAAAAAGCCAAGATTCATCTTAGTTCAAATAGTATTTTTGAAGGAAAATTTGGAAACGATAAGATTATTTTGACCTTGGAAGAGTTCAATAATTTAATAGATCCAATTATATCGACCACTTTGCAATGTTGCGCCAATGCTTTAAAGGACTCAAAGCT
>JAEUUM010000327.1 GCA_016787375.1 Saprospiraceae bacterium | reverse complement strand
AGGGCTTCATTGAAGCATTCGAAATGAATCCTGTTTTGCGTTTATACTTAATCACTTTGTAACACAGCATCTCTAGTTTGGGGTAAACAATTTTGTTGTTGTATATAAAAACGTGCAAGATGACTTTTATGCCTCGGGAGTTAAACAATTCAATCAGCTTATGAACAGCTACAATTCCACCATAATCAGGTGGGTATGGGACGTCAAAGCTGACAATGTGAATATATTTCATTTCTAATTTTAAGAAATGCGAAAATACAATGGTCTTGCACGAATTAAGTGAAACATGTCCTAAATAATGATATTTAGCTTTTTTTCAACATCAAACTGATTTGCTCCAACATTTCATCACTTCTGGCGATCCATGCCTTTTTATCAGTGACGATTATTGGTCGCTCCAAAAGTATGGGGTTATCAACGATAATTTCAATCCATTCTGAATCATTGTGTGTTTGATCAGCAAATCTTTCTTGATAAAGTGATTCCTTTGTGCGGATAAAATCTTTGACCTTTAGACCAGACTTAATAATTATATCCGTTAATGTTTCCCTAGAAGTAGGGTTTTTTAGATATTCAATAACTTCAACGACAAAATGTCTGTCCGCAAAATATTGAATGGCCTTGCGGCTTTTCCCACATCGTGAATTATGATAAATCTGCATCATTTTTGCTAATTGGCGCCAGTAACATCTCCTAATTTCACCCCAATAAAATCAACATCAAACTGATCAATTTGTATATTTTGAAAACTTACTGTATCGGCTTTACCGGCAAGCAGTGGCCATTTATAGTTTGGAGTTACAAAATACCAGTTTTTACCTGATGGAAATTCATACTGTTTGCCGAGTACCATTTTATTGATAATGTTGATATCAGCAGTTGAAATTGTACTTGATCTGTTTACATCTGCTGCAAGTTTTTTAAATTCTGATTTTATCAATTGAACACCTAAAACATGTTTATTTATAACTCCTATATCTCCGGTTGAAATACCATCCAATGCATAAGTATCATAAATGGGTGTAATCGAATAATTTTTCCCCAAAGGCAAATAGTCAAATTTATAACGTCCATCTGTACCGGTAAAAACGGTATCATTCACATAGCCTGAGAGAACAACCATTACATTTTTAATAGGAACAATTTTTGAATTTGTAATTCTTCCGGCAATTACGACCACGGGAGTCGCCTTTACATCAAGTCCTGATAAAGTATCCAATCCCAAGTTTAAGGGGTCAAGCCATTCTTTTAATCTGGTGGCTGGAGTAGTACCGTCAGCCCATGACTTTGACAACCTTCCGTAAAACAAAGTTGAAAGCATGCAATTAGAATTACCTCCATTTAATTGCCCGACTACCCTTTTATCTTCATCGAATAAAGGCGCACCAGATGAGCCACCCATTGAAGCTCCCTTGTCCAAACTTACTCTCCAATGATGCTTACCCGGGGTAATTATTCCATTCATCCAATTTATCGAACTATTCCAAATTACAGCCGGATCATTATCAATCGATATCTTTTTTACATCGCCATTTGGATGATGAATCATTGCAGTCTTGCTCGGTATTTTATTGTCTGACTTGTTCCATCCGTTGAAATATGCATTGATAACAAATGGGATTTTGGTATTTAACTTATACAACACAAAATCACTTTCTTCCCTTTTTGAGATCAAAGAACATCCGTCCATTGTTTGATAACTCGGCTCAATATTTGGCAATTGGCATGAAGGTGTCTCCCAGCCAAACACAAAAATGTAATTGTCATAGTTTGGAATCAAATCATGCTCACAATGAAATCCTGACAAAACATAGGGAGTAGAGTCTTTCTTTGTGTTGTTCATCAACGAGCCGGTACAGTAATAAAATCCTTTGTCACTTGCTATTAAAATTCTAACTACTGAGTTTTTCTGCATTTGATAGGCATCACCCTCCGGACAATTGACATTAACCATACAAGGTAAAGAAGAGTTGTAAGCCGCATCTCCAAGCAACGTCTGCTCTAAACCTGGAACATTTGGGTTTTCTTTATATATCAGGTAAAGTTTTGAAAAATCAAATGGAATAATTTGAAGGGAAGTTGCAGGCAAGTTGTATTCAATAACAATATCATCACCGACTATGGGTCCTATTGTCAACTTTTTTTTGTTGTTGTTATTTGTAGAAGTGTATGCTCCCTTCAGGTTTCTTTTATTGGAGGAGTAAGCATACAAATTTGCTTTTGCGGGTAAATTCAAATTATCTAAACACAGAATCCAGCCTTTGGCTTGCTTTGCAGAAATCTTTATTCGCCAAACCTGAAAACCTTCAGCTGTTGTCTCCCATTTACCTGAAATATGAGAGCTGTTTGGTAGTTTTACCGGAATTGCAAATCTATCTTGAACGCCATTTTCATCTTCTCGTTTTGCTTTTTCGATATCAGGAATCTCAAAATCAACTTCAGGTAAATCTTTAATTGATGCAAGTTCAGTAGTTGATGCCCAAGATATTGGTTGACTTTTTAGAGTTGTTTGAGCATTTGATAACAAAGCAAAAGAAAATATCAATAATATTCCTACGATTTTGTGGTGACAAGTCATGCAAACTATTTTTAGCCTTTTCTGAAAATTATACCCTCCCTGCTTGCTATATAAAATTTAAACAACGACAGATTCTTTATATAATTGCCTTCTTTGTTCTTTTATCGTCTCTGAACTTAAGTATTCATCATATTCTGTAAGCCTGTCAATCATACCATGAGGAGCGATCTCCACTATTCTGTTTGAAACCGTTTGCATGAATTGGTGATCATGAGAGGTTATAAACAAACTCCCCGGAAAGGCCGTCAAAGCATTATTGAATGCAGTAATAGATTCCAGATCAAGGTGATTTGTTGGCTCATCTATCAATAAAAAATTTGGACCAGATAACATGATTTTTGAAAGCATGCATCTGACCTTTTCCCCTCCGGATAAAACACTTACCTTTTTATAAACTTCCTCTCCTGAAAATAGCATCTTGCCGAGAAATCCTCTTATAAACTGTTCGTCCTTCTCTTTTGAATATTGCCTTAACCAATTAATTAAGTCCATATCCTGGTCACCGCTGAAATAATCGGCATTTTCAACGGGGAGATAGTCCCAGGTAATGGTCTGCCCATATTCATAACTACCTTCGTCTGCAGGTTCTATCCCGGCAATAACGTTATAAAACGCTGAGGTTACAACACTGTCACGCGAAATCAAGCCAATTTTTTCACCTTTGTTAAATTGAATATGAACATTTCTGAACAACCATTCACCGTTCATATTCTTTTTTCCCAAATTCACACATTTGAAAGTTTCATTTCCAGCCTCACGTTCAGATTTGAAGAAGATAAAAGGGTATTTCCTGCTACTTGGCTGTATTTCTTCAAGGTTGAGTTTTTCAAGAGCTTTTTTACGGCTTGTAGCTTGTTTGGACTTTGATGCGTTTGCACTAAACCTTTGGATAAACTCCATCATTTCCTGACGTTTTTTATCAAGTTTGGCGTTTTTGTCTAGCATCTGTTTTAAAGCTAGTTGACTGGACTCATACCAAAATGAATAATTTCCACTGTAAATTCTGATTTTCCCAAAATCTATATCCACCACATGTGTGCAAACCATATCAAGAAAGTGCCTGTCGTGAGAAACAACAATGACAAGATTTCTATAATCTGCCAAAAAGTCTTCTAGCCACAAAATCGTTTCAGGATCAAGATCATTCGTAGGTTCATCAAGTAGTAAAATATCGGGATTACCAAACAATGCTTGTGCAAGCAATACCTTAACCTTTTGAGTACCATTGAGTTGACTCATCAATTGATAATGTAAATCCTCGGGAATTCCCATATTGCTAAGAAGTTCTGCTGCATCACTTTCAGCAGTCCAGCCTCCCATTTCACCATATTTTGCTTCCAATTCAGCTGCTCTCATACCATCAGCTTCAGTAGCTTCAGGATCCATGTAGATGGCATTTTTTTCATTCATTATATCGTACAACTCACGATATCCCATTAGAACAGTCGACAAAACATCAAATTCATCAAACTCAAAGTGATTTTGTTTCAAAACCGCCATTCTGTATCCTGGTTCTATGGATACAGAACCTCTTGTTGGATCAATTTGATTTGAAAGAATTTTAACAAAGGTGGTTTTACCGGCTCCGTTTGCACCAATCACGCCATAACAATTTCCGGAAGTGAAGGTTAAATTTACCTCATCAAACAACACTCTTTTGCCATATTGAAGGCCTAAATTACTGACAGTTAGCATTAATTTTAAAATTTGTGCAAAGGTATTAATTATTTCAACCTACTAGACTAAATTTTGAAATCATTAACGATTCAGTTCAATGCTAAAATGCTGTTAATTGATTGATTTTATTGAGGATGAACAGAATCATGATTTACGTATTCACTTAAATATCTGAAATGATCTGTAAGTACCCCGGACTTTATAATCATCGCCCTTTCAATTACAGAACTTTTATCCAACATCAATTCAGGTAAAATGGTCGATAAAAATTTTTCACCAAAAGATTCTGAGGCATCTCGTGGTAATTCGTTTGGCAAATTATCAATCGCCATCACATCAATGCATTTTTCAGCATAAGGTGCACATTCTGTAAATGTTGTTGGATTAAAACCATATACCGGATCAATTATTGTACTCGCTCGTACAGTAACCGGAACAGAGGATTCAGGTGCAATGTCACATGTTATATCTGCTATAACTTTTGTTCGAAAATCAGGATTGGCCAGGTCTGTTAAAGTAAAGAACTGCAATGAATTTTTATCCCAATAAATACCATTTATAAAAATATCCGCTTGGTTTAAATACTTCATAAAATCCATTTCAAATCTTTCAGGATATTGGTAATATTCAGACTTTTCAAACCTATCACCGGATTTTTTCAATACATAATCCATACAGTCGAGTTGAGTAAATACTGCTCTTTCAAAGTCCTTTGTCAAGAAGTCATGTGGAGAAACATTTTCAAATCCCATGTCTTTCAAAACATCGGCAGCACCGTTACCTACACGACCTTTACCTGTTAAAACAATTTTGATCGCAGGCCATTTAACTTTTTTATAATATTCCTTAGCATCTGAATAATGTTGAAAACTCATCATTCTTGGCAAATCAAATAAACCGGTTCTTTTGCCATATGTATACAGACCATTGTGTGCTCCAACTATACCGGCAAAACGACCAAAAGCTATCAGTCGTTCACCATTTTCATCAGTCAAAACCTCATAATCTATGAGTGAAATATTTTTTGCTATTGCACTTTGGAGTAATTTTCGATTGTGGATTTGCTTTTTGATGGTGTGTGAAAAAAAGAAATAAGTCTTATTTTCGACAAGCTGATCTATTGGAACTTCTTTGATTCCTATAAGTATTTCTGCATCCGGAACATTTTCAACAACTGGAACATTAAAGCTTTTGTACTCCTCATCGGAATAACACCTGAAAGGACAACTTTGAACTTTGACATCCCAACCTTCCTTGATTAGATCAGAACACTGGCCAGGGGTAAATGCAACCCTGGCATCAGGTGGAATTTTGCCTTCTTTTATAATTCCGAGAGATGGTTTCAACACAATTATTTAGATTTGAGGGCGCAAAGATAGTGGTTAATAGTTCAAAAAACTTGCTTTAGATATTTAGCCCTGTTTATTTTAGGTGAAATTTATTATTTTAACTGATTATCTGGAACTATTTTTTGATCTTTGACGTGATTAAGGAGCAAATCACATGGGGCTGACCGGAATCGACAGGTAAGCGCACTGATTAGTAAGCATGTCGGAGCAAGATAATTCACTCCGTTAACAAATGATTATCGAAACTTTTTATATGGCGAGAATACTTTCGCTTTGGCTGCTTAATTCAAGGAATTAAGTGCCTTTGTGCCCACGTTTGATGCCTGATACACATCGTGCCGCACATCATAACCCTCAGGCTGGATGGCTGAAGTGATTAGACCGGACATCAAGATAAATAATCTAAGGATTTACTAAAGGTGTGCTTGGAGACCTTGGTATCTCCCGACAATCAAACGCTAAGCTAAACATGTAGAAAGCTCTTTGGTACTTTCTCTGGACGAGGGTTCGAATCCCTCCAGCTCCACTAACTAAAACCTGATCAGAATCTGATCAGGTTTTTTTAAACTATATACCATGTATTTTACTTATGAGCTTTATTCCATATCTCATGACAAATATTATGTTGGTAGCACCAATGATGTGTATGCTAGACTT
>JAEUUM010000028.1 GCA_016787375.1 Saprospiraceae bacterium | reverse complement strand
ATTTGCTGGGATAGACATTGTCACCGGAGGCCATGCAACGGAGTATTTGTTTATTTGTGCAATCTCCTAAGCCATTCGGTAATTCGAATAACACAAAATCAAGGTCATCGTTTATTTTGTTTGGAGTCAAGGTAAAAGTTAAAGAACCGGACTGTTTGCATTTCCAACTAAACCATGTGGAGTTCATTTCATTGTTGAGGCTGGCGCCATTGCTAAAACAAAGCGCATTATCCAACTCAGCAACATCCTTGCCGGCACCCTTAACACTCTGAACTACAAAAGGTGATTTGTCACATAAAACAGCGGCTTCAGGACAATCAGATTTAGGATCAGCCGGAGGATTGTAATTGTTGATGCAAATTTCAAATGTACCGGTGAAGTCGACTCTTCCATCTACCCTGATCAAATACGTGGATCCAACAAAAAGACCGGACTGATAGAGCTCAATGATGCTTTTTCCATTATCGGTAGCACATTCCAACTCACCAAGTGCACCCCCACAAAACCCATTATATAGCGCTGCTTCAGGAAATTGAAGTGTTCCACCAGGGTTTTGGGATGTCTTCCCTGCTATCGTGATAACCACATCAGTCGCCTCAGCTGTAAATGCAAACCAAACATCATTTGAAACATTGGTGAAGCAATTTGGTAACCCATAATTTGAAGCCGTTGCTCCTACATTACTGAATTCGCCAGGTTCTGAACACCATTCAGTTACATCTTTAAGAACAATTGGGTTAAAACATTCATCATTCGCAGGCTGGGCGAACAATAACGCAGGGTACAAAAATAAAGCAGAAAGAATTATCTGGATAAATTTCTTCATGAATGGTTAACCTTATGAAAATTAGACGTGTAAATATAACGATAGAATACCAAATTAAGTGTCGGGCCATATCTTTAAACCAAAAAATAATGGACTCGAGTATTTCTAATAAAGATGCTGATTATATTGTTTGCGTTGCTTTAGTTACATCAAACCCTAAAATTTTGTGTGTCCAGCAAAATTTGATGGAAAATAATGAAATTCACATTGAATAAAACTATTTAACACACAATGCAATTAACAAAACTAAACTTGATTACTTTTTGTTCACACTATAGAGTCTTTAGCCAAATTACAAAACCCTAAATTGTTACACTCATGAAAAATCTAATTTCTCTTTTTGGTATCTTGCTGGTCTTCTTTTCATGTTCCAAGCTAGCATCAAATGTCTCCTACATAACTGAAACATTTGAAGTTTTAGGTAATTGCGATATGTGCAAATCCAAAATTGAGAAAGCTGTAATGATTACAGGTGTAAAAAGCGCTGTATGGAATAAAACTACAAAAAAATTAACCATTCAATATGCTCCTTCAAAAGTTGATATTATGAGCATCCACCAGAAAATAGCAAACGCAGGTTATGACACTGAAAAACTCAGAGCTGACAATAAAACTTACAACAAATTACATTCCTGTTGCAAATACGATAGAAAAGACTAAATGACTTTTGAAAATCTCCAAACGGTGTTTTGCCTGTAACCAATACCAGGAATGCACATCAAGCTCAAATTTTCGCTTGCAGAGCAATATGGAAAGTTATGTGATTCGAGACAAATCCCATAAAATTTGCTTGGTTCATATTTTTCTTGAGACTCTACCAAAACCTCACCTGTATAAATCTGCATTCCTTCGGCGTCTGAAAACACCTCAAGTTGTCGGTGAGATGATGGATCAATTAATTTAGCAACCGGCTTTATCATGCTTTGGCTATTTGACACAAAAAAATTATCTATTCCATTTTTATGCTTTAACAAGTAACTGGATAAGGGCTTCAGTTCACTTAAATCTAGATGGCAGTCATGGCAATTTAACAGCTTACCACTTGAAATTTTCTCACTGTTTGTTTGAAGGATTTTTTGCGCATCAACCTTTATTAGTTGATCATTCATCTGATGGTGCAATTTACCTGAGAGGTTAAAATAAGTATGTTGTGTCAAATTGATTAAAGTAGGTGTATTTGCCTGTGCTTCAAATGAAATTTTAACTTCATTCTTGTTGTTTAATGAATATCTGACAGTTGCCTGAATATTTCCGGGAAAACCCTCCTCACCATCGTTGCTAAAATATTTTAGTTCCACCACTGCGCCATCTGGTGTCCTATAATAATTTCCAACCCACAGTTGTTTGTTCCACCCAATTGAGCCACCGTGCAAGGTGTGGTTTCCAAAATTTTTATTCAGTGAATAAGATTTGCCATTTATTTTTACTTCTCCATTTTCAATACGATTAGCCACCCTTCCGATTATGCAACCAACGTAGGAAGAATCGTTTTCATATTCTTTCAATGTATCGAAACCCAGAACCACATTACAATCAGGAGTTTGCCCGGCATATTTAACAAATCGGATGACGGCTCCATACTCAAGAATGCTGATTGAAAAGCCTTCATCATTCGTAATCATGAACTCCTTTACAGGCCTGCCATCATTGAGTTTTCCAAATAAGCTTGCGCTAATTAACATAATTCAATTATTCTGCAGGTGAAGATAGAATTTGGCTTGAGTAAAATAAAATGTTCTGAACCTAATGTATATAGATTTGTTTCATGAGAAAATTAAGCCATGCGAATTTCCGTTTTTAGAACAGCACATTTTAATGCTGCCCATAGATTGCACGTTCACAATTGGAGTGATCAAAAAAATAAGGAAATATTTGGATTGTGTAACAACCCAAGTTATCATGGACACAATTATGAACTAACGGTTAAGTTGACAGGTGAAGTGGATGATGAGACCGGGATGTTGATTGATTTAAATATATTGAAACAAATCATAGATGATAATATTTGCAAAAAGTTTGATCACAAAAACCTCAACATTGATTTAGATGAGTTTAAAACTTTAAATCCAACCGCTGAAAATATCTGCTTCGTTATTTGGACAATCCTCAGGGATAAATTAGATTCAAAACTTGAAATTCAGGTAAGATTGTACGAAACGCCACGAAACTTTGTAGAATTCCCGGCATAGTTCATCTTAAATTTTTAGACAAATAAAAAGCGGGATCTGAAGTTCAGATCCCGCTTTGTTTAAACAAATTTCAAAATAATTATTTCACGATTAGTTCTTGAGTTGCAACTTTAAATCCTGATTTAAATATTACATTGTAAGTACCTGGTGCCAATTGGCTAACAACAGGAATGTTGATGATATTCTCGCCAACAGTAACATTCTGATTCGTTGACCAAATTGTTTTACCCAAAACATCTGTAACAATCAATTGTCCATTAAGAGGCTCATTAACATTGATAGCTACATTAGCAAACTGGCTTGAAGGATTAGGGTACACTCTGAATTTCTGTATTGAAGAAATTTGGTTAGAAGATGTAGTAAATTCTGCAGCATAAGCATTCAAAATAAACTGATCTCTTCCGTTTTCTACCCACATGATTGCTTCAAGGTCATCAAACTCTTCTACAGAATGTTCAGTACTTAAATCAATGACATTTGCTGCTTGACCTGTAGCAGGTAAACGGTATTTACCTGGGAAAGTATAGGTAAATTCAAATGCTTGAGGCTCATTTGCAAGGATTCCTGTAACGTTGGTTCCTCCAAAGTCAGGATAAAGTTTTTTAACAACATGGTGGAATTCAGTTTCACCATTAGTTGTCTTATTCTTTGAAGTTAATTTTTCAGCAATTGCTAACATGAACCAGTTATTATCCATCATGTCTACAGTTGGTGTCCATGTACCATAAACCTTGATTGACTGATTAGCAGCATCGATTTCATATTTAGCAGCAAAACTTACTAAACCTGGGCGAAGTTGCGCATCAGTGATATTTTTTGCTACCAAGCTATTAGGATTCAATGCAAGGAAATCACCGTCTATTCTTGTATCAGGAATAGCGTTGATACCATAATAATATCTTCTGTTCAATGTTTCAACTGTATTGTAAGGATCTCCTGTTCCAGGGAAATCTTGTTGGTATTTAAGTTGGATTGGTTTTTCAGTTAAACTAGCAACAACATTCTGTATAACTACATTACCTGGTGCACATGGAGGACAAGTAGAACTTGAGAATGATTCAAGTACCGTTGTTCTGCCAATTATGTCAGATGGAGAGTAAACGTAAACCTTTAAAGTAGATGTATCGCCTTCTGCTTCACCATCGCTGTTTCCATTGATATTTGTTGGCCAGATAGCTATTTCATGTTGCTGGCTTCCTGTACCACTCCAAGGAATTGTACAACTGTACTCTCCTGTGGCCAAAGCTCCAATTGATGCATTTGTAACTGTTCCTTTTGTCACAGGACCGTTATCGATGCTGTAGTTAAAGTCGAAAGATGTTACTTTTTCCCATCCAAGATTTACCATTGTACCAGAAACGGTAATGTTACCGGCTTTGTTATAAATCTTATTTGTTACTTCATTTGATCGCATTTCGTTTTTGGTAAGCTCAACTAATGCGATATCATCAATAAATAATGCTTCACCATCAAAAGTATTATTTCTGAATGCGAAATAAACCGTTTTACCTGCATAAGCCGTAAGATCAACCGCTCTTAGGGTACCAGTAGCGGCAAATGCTGCTGCTTGTGCCGGAGTAACTGTTAACAATTCAGTTGTAAAATCAGCTACAGCTTGACCTTTTTCACTAACATATACTTTATAACCATCAGGATAAGAAGCACTGCTTGTCTGTTCAGACCAAACCAACTGCACTCTGTTGTCAGGATTTACTGCAGCCGGGACTTGTATGCTTTCTGTAACCATCCAGTCATTAGCTGTTCCGGCAGTTGTATACCATGAAGTACTGGCTGCACGGCCCTGGTATACTACCCAACCTTTACCTTTCGTTGCAAACGCAGTAATGTTTGGTGTCAAGTTATCTACGTCATAAGTTTTGTAACTTGCAGGCATTCCCATTGAGAAATCCTGATAGTAGTAGATGGTCTGTGCCTCAGCTAAATTTAAGCCGATAAACATAACCATGAATAATGTAAAAATTTGTTTCATTGATATAAAGTTTTAATGATTAAGCAATTTACAAAAATAGAGAATATTTAGTTTTGGAGCTCATTTAAATTAGAAAAAATCGACAAATTGCCAAAATCCGACAATTAAACGCTGTTTTTATGGAAAATATAATTAAAAAAGGCTCTTGTCAAATGACAAAAGCCTTTTTTAGTAGGTTGGTATCAGATTATGGCTTTTTGATACTCAGCTTACTTGTTTTAATATTCTTTCCTCTTGAATCTAGCATTTGAACAATGTACATACCTGACGGAAGCTCTGCAACATCATATCTGTCAGATATCCCGGCAAAAGATTTAATATTTCTGCCCATCAAATTTAGAATCATTATTTTCGAAACACCAGTGCTGTTTTGAATTTTAAAATAATCTGTTGTTGGGTTAGGGTAAATTTTTATATTTTCTGCATTGACATAGCTGGTTGAAACCCCTTTTGCAGTAATTTTATAAACCGCAGTGAAAGAATTTGCCGGATTTCCAACTTCATTTACTTTTATTTGAACTTCTGCGTATCCTACTGTGCTGTTCGGTGAAAAATGAACCTCAAGGGGAGATGGCTTACTAGAGCTAAGTGTAAATGTTCCATGATCAGTATCTGGTGGATAGCAGTTTATTCCCGTGCAAACATAAGTGTTCCATCCTTTTGTCTTTTCTATTATTGTTCTGGTCCATTCAACTTCAATTGATCCGCTTCCCTGATTAAAAATTTCTGAACGCATGTCTGCATCAAAAACTGACAAATCTATAATCGAATCAAAACTCGATGGTGTGATCTGAATCTGTCCGAAAATATAAGATCCTGATAGCACTAAACTTAAAACGAGTAGAATTTTTTTCATTTTGGCTTAATTGTTAGAACTCAAAAATACTTTACATAATTGAAAAAATCAAATCGAGCGTCGCTTTTTAGTAAAAAATTAACGATTTTGTATATTATTTGACAATTTAACCAAGATTTAATTGGCAAAAAGCTAAAAGCAATCGTATAAAATAACAGTTTTTTGTTTTTTCAACTCACATTATGCACATAGTCATTATTGGAAATGGAATCAGTGGAGCCACCGCCGCAAGATTCATCAGAAAATACTCTGATAACCAAATCACCATGATTTCCTCTGAATCGCCTTATTTTTTTTCACGAACTGCTATGATGTATGTTTACATGGGGCACACTCGCTGGAAAGATATTGAGCCTTATGAGCCCTGGTTTTGGAAAAAGAATAGAATAGACCTGATATTTGACAAAGTAAATAAAGTCGATACTGCTAATAAAATATTGCACCTTGATAAAGCTATCCAGCCCATTAGCTATGACAAATTAATAATAGCAACCGGCTCCAAGACCAACAAATATGGCTGGCCTGGTCAGGAATTAAATGGTGTATCGGGGCTTTATCACAAGCAAGACCTTGAATACATTACCAATTTAAGTACCAAAATCAAAAAGGCTGTTATTATTGGCGGAGGCTTGATTGGGATTGAATTGGCGGAAATGTTCCTGTCAAGAAATATTGAAGTGACCATGTTGGTTCGAGAGAAAAGCTATTGGTCTAATATTTTACCCTCAGAAGAGTCACAAATGATCAACAACCACATCATTGAACATAAAGTTGACCTCAGATTAAATACAACATTATCAGAGATAAAAGGAAATGCATCAGACAATGTTGAAGGTGTACTTTTATCTGACGGGAGTTTTATACCTTGCCAATTTGTGGGAATAACCACTGGTGTTACTCCAAATATTGATTTAGTACAATCCTCAGAAATTGAGTTTGATAAAGGGATATTGGTTGATGAGTACCTTCAAACGAACCTCAAAGATGTTTTCGCAATTGGTGATTGTGCCCAAATTAGAAAACCACATGAGGGAAGACAAAGCATTGAGCCTGTTTGGTACACCGGTCGAATAATGGGAGAATTGGTTGCAAATAATATTTGCAATAGACCTGTGATTTATGTTCCCGGTATTTGGTTTAATTCCGCTAAATTCTTTGAAATTGAATACCAGATATATGGATTTGTTCCTTCGTCAGAAACCACAGCTCATAAATCTGTTTTTTGGCAACATCCAGATGGCAAAAAAAGCATTAGAATTGTGTATGAGCTTCATTCTGAAAAAGTAGTTGGTTTCAACATCATGGGCATCAGGTACAGGCATGAAGTTTGCGAAAAATGGATCAGGGAAGGAACATCACTAAGAAATGTCTTGACTGAATTGTCATTGGCAAATTTTGATCCTGAATTCTTTGCCACTTATGAAAATGAGCTTATTGAACAATTCAACAGAAATACCGAGCAAAAAATAAAACCAAACACCAAAGGCGGATTAAATGCCGTGCTAAACTTCCTTAACAAATAACCTAAACATGAAAAAAATACAAAAAGCAGGTTTGGTGTTGTTCGTTGTCGGATTTTCAATTTTCATTTTGACACTCAAATCCGGACATTACGAGCTTACAAGACAAGTAATTGAGTCGGCTATAACAAAACGATATCACAAAGAAGCCATTACAGCTGTGAATATGCAGATGCTAAATATACAGTTTGAGTCAAACACAGAATTCCTTATAAAATTGAACAAGTTGCTAAAAGACGCACAACTAATCAATGACTTGAATGCGAAAAATGGCTTGCCTTTTGGTGTAAATGAATGGGACTACAGATTAAGTGAAAATGATATAAAATATTACAACTATACTATTACTCTTGCCGGCCAAACAGGCGGTCTAATTGTGGAAAGTACCCGGTGGATATTTGTTACATTTGGATTTATGATACTTGGAGCATTGTTGTATATTTTACCCAAAAGAAATGAATTACCGGGCAAAAAGAATGATAATACTTTTAAAAACTCTTTTCAATCACGAGGTGTTTTTGGAATTCTGTTGGGCATTTTTTTAATTGGTTTCTATGTTTTACTGTATTGGTTCCCGGAATACATAACCAGTTGGATTCACTTGGCTGATCCGTTAAGTCG
>JAEUUM010000287.1 GCA_016787375.1 Saprospiraceae bacterium | reverse complement strand
AATGATGTTAACAAATCGTTCCTGGTCATTTTAAGGGCTTTTGATTGCCATGGAAATGTTAATTTTTGTATGGCTTCGGTAAAGGTTTTTGATACTTCACCTCCCAATATAATTTGTCCATCTGATCTAACAATTAATTGTACAGAGAGCAGTGTAGCTGATTCTACAGGATTTGCAATCGCAACAGACATTTGCGGTATAGATACAATTTTCTTTTCTGACAGCACAATACTGACACCTTGCAAGACGGGTTCAATTTTCAGGAAATGGTTTGCTATTGATAATTCCGGTAATCTGGCCACATGTATTCAAAAGATTAGTATTGTTGACTTAACTCCGTCACAAATAAAATTCCCGGGAGATATTAGCATATCTTGCTCTTTAAAACCTGACAGCACACTAACCGGATCACCCACAGCTTTAGATGACTGCAGTATATTTCAAATAAATCATAGTGATTTATTCTTTTCACCATCCAATGCATGCGATTTTATCAACCGAACCTGGACTGTAAAAGATATTTGTAAAAACCTTACATTTTCATCAATACAAAAAATCACATTATCCGACACCAATGCACCAAATTGGGTTACTCCCCAAGGCAGTCTCGACATAACTGTTGAATGCGACAAAGATGCAACGGTTCCTGTTCCTGTTGCCGTTGACGACTGCACAATAAGCAATATTACAGTAAATACATTCATCTCAAATATGGGATGCAAAAATAAGTACACCAAAACGGTGACGTACCGAGCATTTGATGGTTGTGAAAATGCTTCTCCCCCATTTGTAGTAAAAATAGTCGTTAATGACAACAAAAAACCTACTCTCTTGAATTGTCCAAAAGACACAATTGTAAATTCACCTCTTGACAGTTGTAACAAATTCATTGTTTTTCCTCCAGTAACAGCAACAGATAATTGTGGTGAAATTTCCATAACAAATGATTCACCTTTTTCACTGCAGAAAGGAGCAGATATTACAGGGGTTTATCCTGTAGGAACTACTAAAGTGAAGATTTTGGCCGTCGATGCATGCAATAACCGTGATTCCTGTTTTGTAAATATCACTGTTAAAGATGTGGCTCCACCAATAGCAGATTGTGCAGATATTACCATTTGCCTTCTTGGTTCAATTCAGAAAAAGGATAGTCTTTTCATCTTGACTCCTAAAATCATCCAAAACAATTGGAATTTCTTTGACTTGTGCTCTCCGGTGACTGCAACTGTCAACCCAGATACATTTACTTGCAAGACTGTGGGCCCACCTCCAAAGCAATTTGTATTAACTATAAAAGATGCCTCAGGCAATACAACTTTTTGCAATGGGAAAGTACTGGTAGTTGATTCGTTCAATGTATGTGGAACTATGTTTGCTAACGGCAATTTCATATCGGGGCAAGTAACGTCGCGCAATATGACTCCACTAAAAGATTTGAAAGTTAATGTTGATTTGGATGGAACAAATAATTTTGCCAATACTGATTACGAGGGCTTTTATATGTATGCACATGTACCAAATGGTAAAAATGTCAGTATTTGGCCATCTAAATCGGACGATTACCTCGACGGTGTTGATATAATGGATGCGATTCTGTTAACGCGGCATTTGTTAGGTAAGCAGAAATTTTCTGACCCATATAGTTATCTGGCAGCCGATGTGAATGAGTCCAGCAGTTTAAGTGTTGCTGATCTAGGTGAAATAAAACGACTGATTGTACACAGCCAATACACATTCAGTTCGGATAAGTCCTGGAAATTTTTAGACTCCAAATGTTTTAAAGATATTTTAGACAAACCGCTATCAGCAGGTTTGCCGCAAACAATTAATATTAAGGACATTTCTTATCACTCGCTTTTGAATGATTTTATTGCCGTAAAATTAGGAGATGTAAATATGAGTTCGGCTGCATATGGATTCGCAAATAAGGAGATTGAATCTAGATCTTCGGATGTTGCTTTGCTTGAGCTTCCGGATATTTTACTGGAAAAAGGAAAAACGTATACCATTGGCCTAAACCTGAAGGAACGTGAAACCATTGCAGGAATTCAGGCAGCATTAAAATTTGACAAATCAGTTCAAGCAGACAAGGTATCGCTAAGCAATCAAGCAAATAATTCGGATGGTATCTTTTTTGATGATGCAAAAAATACCTTGTACTTTACCTACCTGATAGCTGAGCCTCAGACACTTCAGCACGATTCTAACCCGATCGTTACTTTTAATCTAACCTGTGACCACGATGCAAGATTAAGAGAACTTGTCGAACTAGATTATAAAGGCTTTTCAAATCTAGGCATAGATACAATTGATCAGGCGTTGGCTGTAAAACTGATCTACTTACCTGGTCAGGATAAGAATGCCGAAAATTCAATTATTATTTATGAAAACCGACCGAACCCATTCAAAAATGAAACCATTTGGCCGGTCTATAACCATGGCGAAACGCAGGAAGCCAAGTTATTGGTAACATCTGTTGACGGTGTTAAAATCTTACAAAAAAATATAACTCTTAAAAAAGCATATCAGGAAATCAATTTGAGCAAAAACGAATTACCCGGCCCCGGCTGCTATATGGTTAATATTGTAGCTGACAAGCTTCTGTTCTCTGTAAAAGTTATTGTCTCTGAGTAATTGTCCAATGTAGCTTTACCAAAATAAAAATGCGGTTTTGCTTGAGAGCGAAACCGCATTTTTATTTCCATATTTACACCTCCGTGGTCTGCATACTTTTTCGCTTTTGGGGAGCTTAAATTTTGTTTGATTTTTTGATGGGGTATGATTGTGCCTAATGATTAGGACTAATTGGATTTTAGGTTATGCAAAAGGAAGTCGAACTTAATTGGCCTCACCACAGCCCTCTCCATCAGAGAATGTTGGAGAGGGGGTGCAGTTAAATGATTGTCAAGGTAAATTTTTAGTTCTTGGTTGTAGTAAAATAATAAACCAATCCTGACTGGTTGATAATATCTTTGGGTTATAACTTCATCTGCTGATCTTTCACTGTGTCTGAACTTCTTTGATCCCAGGCAAAATCGTCTCGAAGAACGTGACATCTGATAGAATCGCGAGGAGGGAATGATTCATGTGAATTAATTTGATTTCTATTGTTTAAATACCCAATTGTTATTTGTGTGGTGCAGAAAGTATTTTTTGGTAGAACCTAAAATTGAAAATCCCAAACCCAGACCAATTTGAGCTCCACCGCTATACAACAATTTATTTTTGTTACTCTTGGTGTCTACAATGAAAGAATTCAGCATTGTAACAGCCCCGGTAACCATTAATATGGCTCCTATGATTTGAAAATTTGTTTTCCTGTTTATATTTTTATATGTTTTGAAATTTCTCAAGTAATATATCTGATCCCAGGCAATCGTTGATTTGATCATACCAGTTTGAGAGAAATAAATATGTTCATTTTCAATACCATCGATTACCTTTTTATTTGAAACACTGAACAACTGAAGTGTTATGCTATCTCCCCCGATTGAATAAATTTTGCAGGTTAATTGGCTATAATTACAACAACCTGCATCTATGATATTGGCTTTTCGGCATTAACAATTTCGAATACGGATCCTTCTTCAAAAGTTTTTTGGTAATTTCCTTTCATCAATGTTAAAACTTGTCCTAAACAATTCCAGCCAACAAAGCAAAGAATCAATATGTCGATTTCTTTGTTTATACAACATGTCATTTGAATGTGATTTTAAATTGAACAGAATTTTCCTGACGAAATTAGCAAAAATTTTGAGATGTTAATTCATGGCTTTAGACGGCAATATCATTTGTCTTTTATTTCATGTGGGTCATTTTTTTAATTTCTTTTATTATTGGTTCGGCCAGGCAAAATCTTCTGTAATTTTTTGGTTTGCCCCAAGGCTTGGATCAGCCAAACGGGAGACACAACTACTTATCGGCTCATGGTGCAGCCCATGGGTTTCACGAGTCCCACAGTCACAGGTTGCACCTGAGACCTTGGGTTAAAGGTGGAATTGATCAGCTAGTGATACCGACTTAATTTTTGACTTCCTCCCCTTGAAATGTATAATGGATATCGGCCTGACCGGCTTTGATCCAGACGTACGAGCCGATGATTCTGGATCCATCGACCTGACCGTTCCAGTCCATTTTACCTTCTTTTTCGCTGGTCAGGCTGAATTTAAACTTACCTTGATCGTCCAGGCTGTAAGCGGCCTTTTCGAATCCATATTGAAGGCACACATCGTTTTCAACTTGCCCTTCCTGAAACATCATGTTTTCCGTGTCCTCCACTTTTCCTCCAGTCGAAGATTCGATCTTGAATTTACGGCCGTCCAGGCTCAATTTGGCTTTGGCATTTTGTGAGGTACACGAATAGCCCAGAAGCAGTACCAGAAAGAATAATAGGTTTTTCATAAATAGTGTATTTTAATAAAAATGAAAGATACGTAATCTAAAGGATATTAAATTAAATATTTTTCATATCTATTTTATTACGGACTAAATATGATGTCTTAAGGCTTAATTATTAGGTATAGTTTGGATATAGCCTGGATACGAGGTGCCCGGTGATTATTTAGGACAGCTTGAAGTGCGGCCTGACCTGTTACAACCTGTCATAAGCGAAAAGTGTTACTTACACACATATTGGGTCAGGATAGGAGAAGTTACCTGGATTGTGGCTTTATTTTTTGACCTGGACTTCCTGAATCTGTTGGTTAAATTCAGAAATTTTATTAATCAGTATATCCCATATGATTGAATTTTTCACTCTTGCTTGGGGAAGGTTGTACTGTTGGTGTGTCTGTATGATCGTTATGACTCGTGGTGCACCGTTGTGAGGGTAATTGACAAATATGGTTTTGTTTCAATTTAAGAGTCATTCCCAACTTTAAAACCCTTTGTGTTTCCTAAAATATGCTAAATAAACCAATAGAATACTTCTATACATGATAATTGAATATAAATTTATACAATACATTACCTGAAAAGTCTGAAAGTAAGATCTGGTTTTATTATTTATTTTTTCCGATAGTTATATCATCCAACCGCATAGAAAGTCACTCATTTTTCCAATATCAATGGTGCAACCATGGCAATGATACGCAGTTGCACCCTATTATAGACAAGGCAAATTAAAACATGTCTTAAGTATTTGAACCCTGATGAAATTTATATTCCATTACATGAAGATGGATCAAAAGCACTATCTTTGAATGACATCTAATCAAATCAAACTTCGTATTGTTTTATATGAAAGTCCTCAGCCGAAAAGTAAAATTCAGATTATTTACCTTCCTAAAATATGATCTAAAAGCAAGTATAACCGTCTTCTTTGTTGCCTTGCCATTATGCCTCGGTGTAGCCCTGGCATCAGGCGCTCCGGTCATTTCAGGATTAATTGCGGGAATTGTTGGTGGTATTGTCGTAACAATTGCCAGCAAATCGGAATTAAGTGTTAGTGGACCCGCTGCAGGATTAACAGCGATATGTGCCGCTGCCATTTCTAAATTAGGGGCACTTGAAATATTCTATTTATCGGTTTCTATGGCCGGATTGCTTCAGATATTACTAGGTCTGTTCAAACTTGGTGGATTCACGCACTTTATTCCATCAACAGTTATAAAAGGTATGCTTACTGCAATTGGTGTGATATTGATATCAAAACAAATTCCAAATTTAATTGGGTATGATAAGCCGGATTTCTGGTCGAATGAATTAATCAACATATTGAGTTTTCATCATGTATTCAGCAATGTGCAAAGCTTGTACACGAATATTTCATTGGGAGCAATTTTGATTGCTGTATTGGCGATGGGATTACTTTACATTTGGAAAACAAAACTTGCTCACAAATATCCGTTTATCCCAGCCTCATTTCTTGTTGTGGCATTTGGTGTTGTAGCTTCACTCGCTTTCAAAAATTATGTTCCTGCGCTTGCACTGCAAAAAAGCCAGTTTGTAAGCATACCTTCCGGTGATTTGTTACTTTTTCAGTGGCCTGATTTCAGTCAGTTGTTGAGGAATCCTGAAATTTTCAGAAACGCAGTCGTGATATGTTTTGTAGCTTCTTTGGAGTCATTATTAAGCATTACGGCTATTGATAAGCTAGACCCGATGAACAGAGTAACCCCACAGAACCGTGAACTCATGGCCCAAGGTACCGGGAATCTCATTAGTGGAATATTTGGGGGTTTACCTATTACATCTGTGATAGTCAGGAGCAGTGCCAATGTTGAGGCAGGCGGCAAAACAAGACTATCATCATTTACACACGGGTTGTTGATCTTGTTGTCAATTTTGTTTTTTGTTCCAATTCTAAACATGATACCTTATTGTGTGCTTTCAGTCATATTGATCAGAACCGGGTTAAATCTTGCCAAACCAAAAATGATCGTTTCTATCTATAAACAAGGTCGCGAGCAGTTTATGCCATACGTGGTAACGGCAGTCTCTATTTTGCTAACTGATTTATTGATTGGTGTATTGATTGGATTGGTGTATGCGGTGTATTTTTTAATTAAAAACACCTATAAGGCAGGCTATACGATGAATGAAAGAATTGAAGGGCACACAAAACACATCATTATAGAACTCGCATTGAATGTTAGTTTCTTAAGTAAGAAACCATTTATTACACTGTTAGATAATTTGCCTGAATACTCGATTGTGGAGATCAATGGCACAAAAAGTGTATACATAGACCCCGATATTTTAGAGTTGTTTCAGGATTTTAAAGCGAAAGCCAGAATCAAACACATAGATTTGAGTTTAAAAAATATACCTTCAGTAGAGACAATCGGGGCACACTGAATTTAAAATCCGATGTTTTGAAGAGCAAGAATTTTTGGGCAACTCTAATTGCCTATAATTTCTCTTGCCTTATCCAATGCCATTGCCAACCCAGATGCATCGCTGCCACCAGCTGTTGCAAAAAATGCCTGGCCACCGCCACCACCTTTGATATAACTTGAAAGCGTTTTAACCATTTGACCGGCATGAAATTTTGATACCAAATTTTCACTTACTATTACAGTGATCAGAGGTTTACCTTCCTGGATTGATGCAAATACGATTACAGAATTGCCAATCTCCTTTTCCAATTGGTATGCAAGGTCTTTGACTGCTTTAGAGTCAGAGATGTTAATTTCTGATATTAAGTAATTGTAGTCCGCTGTTTTTTTGAAGCTAGCTTTGAGATCAGACTTGATGAATGAAGCAAGCTTGGTTTGCAGCTGCTCCATTTCTTTATGCAGTTTTTTATTTTCGTCAAGCAAGTCGGCAACTGCCTTTGCAGGTGAAACCGGATTTTTAAGCAGATCTTTGATTGCATCAAGTGTTTCAATTTGTTGATCTACAATTTGTTGTGCTTTTGCAGAGGTTACCGCTTCTATTCTTCTTACTCCTGCGGCAACTGCACCTTCTGAAACGATTTTAAACAACCCTATTTGTCCAGTTTGTGGCACATGGGTTCCTCCGCAAAGTTCTGTACTGAAAGCCGGATCAAAACTTACAACCCTCACAAATTCACCATATTTTTCGCCAAAAAGCATCATTGCACCTAAGTTGCGTGCCTCTTCAATTGGCATATTTCTGTTTTCTTCCAAAACGATGTTTTCTCGAATTTTGTCATTCACCATGTTTTCAATGGCTTTTAATTCAGATTCACTCAATTTTTGAAAGTGCGAAAAATCGAATCTTAATTTCTGATCATTCACGTCCTGGCCTTTTTGAAGAGCATGCTTACCGATAACCCGATGCAATGCTGCATGCATAAGGTGTACAGCGGAGTGATTGTTTGAAGTAGCAACTCTGAGATTCTCATTAACAGTAGCCACCACAGGCAAACTCACATCAGCTGGCATCGTCTCTGAAATGTGAATAATCAGATCATTTTCTTTTTTAGTATCAATGATTTGTATTGTCTCTTTACCACTGATAAAAATACCTTTGTCACCCACTTGTCCGCCGCTTTCTGCATAAAATGGAGTTTTGTCAAGAACAATGTGAAATACTTCTTTGCCCTTGGAAGCAGAACTTCTAAATTTGGTGATTCTGGCGTGTTCAACAACTAATTTATCATAACCTACAAATTCACAATCAGGGTGATTAAGTATCTCAACCCAATCGCCGACTTCC
>JAEUUM010000026.1 GCA_016787375.1 Saprospiraceae bacterium | reverse complement strand
ATTTTTCGTTTTCTTAAAAAAACAAAAAAAAGTCTTCAAGAATTTCATTTGGTTCTAATTTAAACTATGTCCTTTGAAATATTTGTTGCAAACTTTGTTCGCACCAAACAATTTATAAAGTGAGAGATCAATAATCCAGGTTTTTAAAGGAACATAAATAAAAAATGCCCACCAAAATAAATTGGTGGGCATTGCTTGACTATAAACTAATCAATGGTGTGCTTCAATGGATGACATCCGCATGTGGTGCAAAATATTTTGGATACTGGCACGTTCCGGACTCATTTGTACTTTTGGAAGAGAACAAATTGTTGACATCAAATCTTTGTACTCATTTTGAACATCACTGTTTGAGTAAATTTGCTCAGCCATGAATTGCGTGTCTTGTGTTGAAGTCTCCTGATAAATATAACGCAAAAGCGTTCGGTAATATGTAGATTTTTGCTCCATTTAATGAATTTTAAGACGTGATTAAAAAATTCTAAATCTGGGCTTATAACTGATTTGGGAAATCGTTTATTGTACTAAGAGACAAACTTTTATAATTTATTTTTCAAAAGGCTCTTTTTTTTAACACAATCTTCCAAATAATCTGAGATGGTCAAGGAGAGAGGTGGCACTTCAACCTCGCTCAAGATTCCCGGGTTATAGTTTTTGATGATTTGGAGTGCTTTTGAAATATCAAGATCTCTCTGGGTTTGAGAGATAAACAACTTCCTTTTAAAGAGCTTGTCCGCAAGATATTCCTGCTCTGTTTGACCGGGAGTTGGTACAATCAGTGCTGGTTTTTTTAACTGGATAAGGTCCATGATGGTTGAATAGCCCGATCGGGCAATAATTACATCACTAGACAATATCACGTCATTCAATTCAGATTCTTTGAGATGGGAGAATATTTCAATGTTGTCCTTCACAATTTTTTCATTAACCTCCGTTTTTCCCTGAATAATTGCACTCTTTAATGGTAGTTTTTTCAATTGCTCAAAAACTAATTTCTCAAAAATGCTTCGTTGAGGTTCAGGTCCTGACAATAATGCCAAAACATCGTATTTTTTTTGAACTTCCTTAAATTCAAAACGGCTTAAGGTCCCTATGAATTTTGAATTAGAAATTTTATTTGGTTTAGAAAGTTCGCCACTTATATTGCCTTTGCCAGGATAATCAGGTATCCAACATTCATCAAATCTGTCAATAATTTTCCTGTTCACAAGCCTTGTAAACATTTCAACCGGTTTAAGTGGAATTTTAATATTCAGCTGATGTGTAAGATAAACAGAGTAAACATCGTTGTGGTAACAGCCGAATCTATTATCAGATATGATGCCATCGATTTTTTCAGCATGAATGATCTTTGAAAAAGATTTATGTTCCTTGTAAATTGCGATTAAAATTTTTGGTAGTTGAGCGGCAATATTAAATATCATTGACTCACTGGCATATATTACATCATAAGGCGTGAGCTTATAAAGTTTAAGTTGGGGAAATTCTGATTTCAAGAGTTCATAACTTCTCCCATCTGATGCCAAAAGTACCTCAACATTCTGATTTATTAATTCTTTTATAATTGGAATACAGCGTGTGGCATGTCCAAGCCCCCAATTAAGTGGAGCCACCAGAATTTTGAGCCTAGAATTTAAATCAGGCATACTCCGGAATGTTTAGTAAAATCTGATTTCGTCGTTATTATCATCATAAAACCGGTAATCATTTAGAGCACAATTACCAATAGAACGAATTCTAATCCATTTACTGTATTTTAGATACCATCGCATTTGAATACTTGGAATGCCCTTTTTCAGAAAAGCCTCAACAAAAGGATGAACATGAAGGTGAATAGATTTCTTTGGTTTAGAGTGTAAAATAAACTCAAGATCCCTCACAATATCATCTGTAATCAATACGGAAGCATTTATTTTACCTGAACCATTACAAGTTGGGCAATCTTCAGTTGTATTTATTACTACTTGAGGTCGAACTCGCTCACGGGTTATTTGCATCAACCCAAATTTTGACAGCGGCAAAATTGTATGTTGTGCACGGTCTTTACTCATAAAATCACGCATTTTTTCCATGAGTATCCGCTTATGTTCAATATTGCGCATATCAATGAAATCAATGACTATCAAACCACCAATATCCCTGAGTCTGATCTGCCTTGCAATCTCCTCTGCTGCATCAAGATTTACCCTTAATATAGACTCATCCTGATCAGTAGTCGAGACCTTGTGACCACTGTTAACATCAATGACATGCATGGCTTCTGTATGCTCTATTATAATATAGGCACCACTCGAAAGAGTAAATGTTTTACCAAAGGAAGCTTTAATCTGATGTGTTACTCCATTTTCATCAAAAATATTTCTTGAGTCCTTGTGCAGGTTTAAGATTTTTAATTGAGAAGGAGC
>JAEUUM010000250.1 GCA_016787375.1 Saprospiraceae bacterium | reverse complement strand
ATCAAAAATTTTTTCAATATCTGCAATGAAGGTATCATCAAATAAGCTGTCAATTTCATTCAAATCAATTAAGTACATGTCGTCTCGAATTTTATAGATTTGTTCTAACAGGTTTTTTTCAAATTTTACGGAAAGTTTGTTGTCATTTTTAAAAACCGTTACAACCATACCTGGTCGGTCAAGGTAACCAATAATTCGCATTGTTACAATTTAAGTTTTGGATTGATTGAATTTGAGATATCTATATAAATTTTTTTGAGTTCAGGATTTAAATTCAGAAGATTTAGGTGCTCTTTGATTGTTTTCATGTCTCCTCTTCTTGCGGGCCCTGTTTGGATTTCATCGGGATTATTAAAATGAATTTTTTGAACAGTCTCTTCAATTAATGGCATGAGCAAATCGAATGATAAATCATTGTTTTTCAACAAACCGTATGCTTTACCAAATAAATGATTGGTGAAATTATTGGAGATTACTGCTGCGAGATGATAAAGAAGTCTTTCTTCATCAGTTACGCACTGAACAATAGTACTAATTTTGCTGGCAAGGATTTTTAGAGTTGAAAGATTGGATTCGGAGTTTGCTGTAATCATTACCGGAATCTTTTCAAAATTCGGTATTGAGTTTTTGGTGAAAGTTTGTAGAGGATAAAACCCACCATAATTCGCAAAAAATGGATGTAAAATATGCGAATCTACCGCACCTGATGTATGAGCAACCAGTCTGTCAGGAATAAATTGTTTAAGTTCATTTGCCAAAAGCCCAATACCATCATCAGAAATACAGAATAAATACACATCGGCATCTCTATAAAGTTTTGATGGGTCATTAGTGAAATCTATTTGATGCTTTTCGGCAATTTCCCTTGCTTTTTGAATATTACGATTAAATAATTGGGCAACTACTACACCTTTTTCAGAAAAACGATCAGCTAATTGAAAGGCAACATTGCCGGCACCTACGATGACAATTTTCATGCAGCCAAATATTAGTTAAACGATGGTAGTTTTTTGATCTTTGAATCGCTTAAATATACTGAAAGCCAGACCAAACAGCATCAGTAAACTCCCGCCCCAAACCAAATTTATACCCGGAAATAAAACAGCTTCAAGTACAATGAAATCGGATCTCTCAAAATTTTCTGCCACTTCGATTCCAAAAGATTTTGGCTTACCCGGAGTTTTTCCTATTTCCAGGTTGACGGTTTCTGTTTTTGGGTCAATTCCTGTAAATCGTATGTGTAAACCTAGTTCGTTGACCACATCCTTAAGATTAAATGGTGAACCTCCTCTGATAAGGTATAGAGGTTCAGCTGTATATTTTGTACCGGATGACTCAATGACCATGATGGCCGAAACTGCAATATCGCCTTCTTGTGGCGAATACAATGGATGTTTTACATTCTTATTAAAGTCACGAAATCCAATACTTAAACCTTCAAAATCAATTTTATCTCCCCTTTTAAATGAAAAAGGTTTGAATTGTATTCCTTCATCATCCATGAAAATCGATCGAATAGCGTCTTCTTTTAATTTAATTTTTGTTCCTGCAGCATTGAAAACTGCCGGGAAGTCGTAGACAAACTTATCTCTGAGTATGATTGATGCGGTTTCAGTATAATTTTGGTTTTCCTTTTTGTTGTAAACATTAAGTTTTACGCCTAAGGGTAGATCACCCGATTTAAGTTCGAAATGTTTAATGGTCGGATTTTTGATGATGCCGGCTACTGTTATAATGTTCTTATCCGTAACTACTGTATCCTGTAATCCAATGGCGTACAATCTGTATTTTAAACTATCTTCTTTTTGCTTGGCAGCTTCAGGTTCGACTTCTTCTTTTGGCAAATTGGAGACCACCGAGAAAATATCCATTCCAAGATACCTCTTAGTGGATGGGTTTGTAGATGCTAGTTTAGAGAAATCATTAGTATATAATATGTAGGGGCTTATATTAAAACTTTCTACCACTTTCCCTTTTTTATCAAGTCTGGAGTAGTTTATATTGAACTCCTTGGTGTGGTTATACATAGTGTCACTCACATAGGTAACCTTGAAATCATTCATAATCATTGGCAACCCTTTGATTAGAACGATATTTTTTCCAAGCTTATCATCACTTAATATACCATCCAAAGCAAATTTGTTTACTGAAATGTGCCTTTTATTCAAGCCACTTGCTATTATTCCGATGATTAAAAGACCAAAACCCACGTGACTAAAAACAGAACCGGCTATTTTGAGATTATTTCTTATATAAAAAATAAAATAATCAATATTCGCAAAAATTGTAAAATATCCTAGACCCAGTAACAAGTAATATTGCCAAGAGAAAAGCTGAATCCAGTATGTTGTAAGCCAGGTAAAAATCACAGAAAGAACTGAAGAAATGGCAATTGATCTTAAGAACTTAGGAACGGTATTTTTCCAGTTGGTTCCACTATATCTGAAAAACTGAGCAATTCCTGAGAAGATACCAATTAGAACACCAATCCACAATTGGTATTTGTTGTAGTGTGCAACTGCATCAGTTGGACTGGTTCGATGCAAGTATTTTAAATCTTGACCAATTAATGAGCCAAATAAGTCAAACAGTTTGTTGAAAACAGGAATTGATGTGGTGAAACTAATTAAAATGGATGAAAACATCAATACCAGTGTACCTATAAACATCCAGAATTCCTTTGAGTTTATTTTCTCTTCTTCCTTGGGTGTTGGTATGTTTTTGGTGTTTCTTGCATATAAATAAATTGCCCAAAGGGAGAAAAATGACATGAATATAATTAGCTGCCATTCCAATCCCATTTCAGTAAAGGCATGTACAGATGTATCACCTAGTACACCGGATCTGGTTAGGAATGTTGAGTATAATATCCCGATAAAACTTAAAACATACAGAACATAAGTTGTTTTATTGGAATAGCCGGTGGCGTTACTAACAACATTGCTGTGAATAGCAGCAACCATTATCAACCAGGGTACAAGTGACATGTTTTCTACAGGATCCCATGCCCAATATCCTCCGAAGCTTAGGGCCTCGTATGCCCAGGCTGCTCCCATTAAAATACCCAATCCCAAAATTGCTGCTGAAAACAGCGCCCAAGGTAAAACTGGCTTTAGCCATGCTGTATATTGTTTGTTGATCAAAGCTGCAAGAGCAAAGCAAAAAGGAATCACCGTAGATGCGAATCCAAGAAAAAGGGTAGGAGGGTGAATGGTCATCCAATAATTTTGGAGTAATGGGTTTAACCCTTTTCCTTTTATGAGTTTCAGATAATCCGGATTGGAGAATATTGGGGCATCCATTGTTTCTCGGAGTAGCATGAAAGGATTGGAACCAAATTTCAAGCCATGCGTGCCAATGTTAAAATAAACGCCCATAATCATGGTAACAATAAATACCTGAACCAGGCTCAAAATCCCGATCACCGGTTTTTCCCAAGAGTTGTTCTTGTAAATTATAACAAAACCCAGTATTACATGCCAGAACATCCAAAGCAAAAAACTGCCTTCTTGACCTTCCCAAAAAGCAGAAAAAATATACCGTTTTGGCAGCTCAGAATTAACATGCGCCCAAACATATTGATATTCATATCTCTCATTGAGCATAAGATAAAATATCAGTCCGATCACAGTAAAAATTGAAAATCCATGCACCAAAAACGAAATTCTTCCTATTTTTTTCCAACTTGTAGATTCATCACCGGAGCGACTGTTTGCCTGAAAGAATGAATAAGAGGACAAGAGTGCAGCAGAAAAAGCCAGAATAATTAAAAAATGACCTAGACTGCCGGGAAGGAGGTTTTCCCCAATGTATTGAATATCTTGCATGTAGATTTGAATATTAACTACGAGATTTTACGTAAATTTCTTCGTTTTTGTATTTTGAAGGACATTTGAGTAGCATGTCAGATGCAACAAATTCTTCGCCTTGCATGGTTCCTGTGAGGACAATTTGCTCTGACATTTCGAAATCACGAGGTTTGGCATTTTTTAGCACTACTTTTTTGATTTCTCCATTATTGTCTTTTACAAAAAAACTCAGGTAATTTGGATCTTTTCTTGGGTCGTAGACAATCTCTTTATCTTTACAGAGGTTGCCAACAATTTTAACAGCATCAGAAGTTGATGATGCGCTTTTGAAATTACTATATGTGCTTAGGTCTTTGGCAGCTGTAATTAAAACACCGATTGCGACAACTATCATTAACAGACCAATAATATGTATCTTTTTCATAAAAATGTTATTCAAATAAACTACAAATATAACGCTTATTGGTTGTCCAATTGTGAGAATTTGTAAAAATAAAACCCTAAATTGGATTAATTTAGCAATTATCAAATCTCTGACTCATAATAACACATAAAAGTCGGTGAGTTGACATTTTATTTAATAATTTTGCCATATAATATCACAAATAACCATGTCTGCTGTTTTAGAATGCCATCATCTCAATCTTGCTCAAAACAAAAAACCAATTTTGCAAGACGTAAACTTTTCGCTCAATGCAGGTGAATTGGTCTATTTAATAGGTAAAACAGGATCAGGGAAATCAACTTTGTTAAAGGCAATTTACGGTGAAATCAAACCAACATCCGGCTCTTTGATTGTAGCAGGAACGGATATGTTGAAATTGAAAAAATCAAAATTATACTTGCTAAAACGCCGAATTGGCATCGTGTTTCAAGACCATAATCTGTTAATGGACAGAAATGTTTATGATAATCTGTTTTTCGTTTTAAAATCAACCGGTTGGAAAAACAGAGCAAAGATGGAGGAAAGGATATCAGAAGTGCTAACCAAGGTTGGACTAAGCAGTAAACTCTCTGATATGCCTTATGAACTATCCGGTGGCGAGCAACAAAGGCTTGGTATAGCAAGAGCAATGCTAAATGAGCCTGTTTTGATAATTGCTGATGAGCCTACAGGTAACCTCGACCCGGAAACTTCTTCTAATGTTTTTGAGCTGCTTACAAATTTAGCAAAAGAAAAGGGAACCGCCATAATATTGGCAACCCATGATTTTAAGATGATTGAAAACCATCCAAGTAAAATACTCGTCTGTAGAGACGGATCCATCAAAGATGCTTGATTAACTTTAAGTTGAGCGTTTTAATAAATTTTAAAGAATGAAATTTCAAGATTACAGAATTGATCCTAATATTAAAAAAAGTCTTGAAAAACTTAATTTTCGTAAACCTACTGACATTCAATTTAGGGCGATTCCTTCAGTTTTAAAGGGTGAAGATGTGCTTGCTATAGCCCAAACCGGTACTGGTAAAACAGCTGCTTTTGCAATACCAGTTATTCATTTGGTACAATCAGGCAAAATAGCAGGTAGGCCAAACGGAATTAAGTGCGTGGTAATGGTTCCAACCAGGGAGCTCGCGGTTCAGATTACTGAAGTTTTTAATAAAATTGGCCAATATACAAGGGTTAAAACAATAAGTATTCATGGTGGGGTTGAGCAAGACCCTCAAATTGCTAAACTTGCAAATGGAGCAGACATAATTGTCGTTACTCCAGGCAGACTCTTTGATTTGGTAAGTCAGGGGCACATTAACCTCCAAAAAGTTGAAATTGTGATATTTGATGAGGCAGATCACATGTTGGACAAAGGTTTTTTAAAAGATTTGAAAGACCTCATTCGACATCTTCCTCTAAAAAGACAAACTTTGTTTTTCTCGGCAACAATTAACGAAACCATTAAAAAATTAGCTTACTCTCTTGTCCGAAACCCAATAAGAATTCAGCTATCACCCAAGGATCCGGTGGCTAAAAATATTGACCACTCGGTAGCTTTTATTGAAATGGATGATAAAAGATTTTTTCTTGAGAGATTAATTCATGAAAATGAAAACAAAAAGATCTTGGTATTTGTGAGAACCAAGGTACGCGCTGAGAGGGTTTGCAAAGCACTCGAACGTATGGAAATCGGAAGTGCAACTTTGCATGGTGATAAAGAGCAACATGATCGCCTTAAAACTTTGGATGGATTTCGAAACGGTCAAATTACCATTCTCATAGCAACAGATGTAAGTGCCAGAGGGATTGATATACCCAATGTTGATTTTGTAGTGAATTATGATGTGCCTGAAAACCCTGAAACTTATGTTCACAGGGTTGGAAGAACGGGACGTGCTTTTTTAAAAGGTTTGGCAGTGACTTTTTGCAGTCCTGAAGAAAAAAAATTGCTTCTGGATATTGAGGTATTTTTACAAAAACCTGTTAAAGTCCTTGAAATTGAAAAAAAAGATTATGCAGATACCATATCCTTTACAATGGATGTGACAGACGACTGGAAAAGTCTGCTGAAAGAGGAAGAAGAAGCCGAGAGGGCTGGAAAAAAGAAGAAGAAACGAAAAAAATAAATTTGTTTTAAGATTACTCTTTCTCGGTTTCGGTTTGATTTTGAACTTCTGTTTGAGGAGAGTTCGAAATTTCAGGATGACGAATCAGCCCACCTGTATGTCCTGTATCTGCTGCGAAGTACATGATGAAAACAGAACCAATTAAAATCAAAAGATTACTGATTTCAGGTAATTTCTTTTTACGATATTGACTTATCAGTACAACCAAACATGTCAAAGCATGAGCGGCCATCAACCACGAAAACAACTCCGCTGATTCTTCGTGTTCGTGAATAACCCCTTTTTGTGTAACTTTCAATTGCTTAACAATGTCTTCAGCCCCTTCACCAGAACGCATTGAAAGAAACGCACCTATCGCAGCGAAAATGAAAACTCCTAAGGCAACATTCGAAACCGTTTGGTTTTTTGAAAATACTCCCAGAGTTAAAATGAGAATTCCCAATAACAAACCTATTATTGGTAAATGGTTGACTAAAAGATGAAGTTGTGCTGCATTAAACATGATTAGAAATATTTGACCCAAATTTAGCCAAGATTTGGGAACTATAAAAATTACAAGGATATAAATTATTGAATGAATTCAGCTATTAATCTGTGAAAATGGTGTGTTCCTTGTTCTCTCTTGACAGAATACCGACCATGTTGGTAGAATCTGGATTTAATCCCTTTCTGAACATTTATAACAACCTCTTCATCTTCCAATTCGACCGTTTCGAGGCTGTTTCCAGCACCTTTATCCCGATTAGAACTATCTGAGATAAAAGTCAAAAATCGAATTTTGGTCTTTTGAGGTCCGATGGGTTCGATAATATTTAGTGAAAGCCCCCAAGGATAAAAATTGAACATCATATTTGGGAATACCCAAAAATAATATGCTGCTATTTTTTTGCCATGGTCTTGTGACGATTCGGGAATGTCGAATACACTTTCACCTTCTTTTGCAATACCAAGTTGTAGGTTTGAATATTTAAAAAGTTCTGTAGTATACTCACCAAAATCAAGAATTTCGTTTAATCCGGCATGCACAAAAGGAATGTGAAATCCTTCAAGGTAGTTTTCACAGTATAGAGCCCAATTCGCATTAAGTTCAAATGTTTTT
>JAEUUM010000220.1 GCA_016787375.1 Saprospiraceae bacterium | reverse complement strand
AATGATTATATCCTTTTGCACTCTAATTGCCGATCAGAAATAAATAACCCACGTTGGCAAAAGGAGCTGTATAAAGGAGCTAAAAGCAACTACAACTCTGATGAATACAGTGAATCGGGAAATATCAGCACTGGTTTTCTGAAACATGCAGCTGAGTATTTCAATGACCTTTAGCAAGCATTTTATTCTACCAGCTTTTTAATCAACTTTCAATCCTTTGAATGCTGGTTTTTTAAATATAAATTTAAGCAGGCATTGAATCGCAAATATTAATTTCTATTTTTGTGCCATCACAGGGGTGCTTTGCTATAATGCAAGGCTGAGATCAGACCCATAGAACCTGGGCAGGTAATGCTGTCAAGGAAGATATGTTGGTGAAATAAAAACCGGGACTTACCCCATGTTTCCGGATTATTTCATTTTTATTAACTTCATAATTATGTTTCGCTTACTTAATGTTTTCCTTATGCTGGTACCCAGCGTATTGGTATCTGCACAATGCACTGCGGTTCTGCGCATCATTAACCAAACTAACAATGCACCAATAAATGCTTACATAATGGAAGTTGGTAAATCACAATTCGCAAATGCACTGCAAAATGAATTTTCTTTTACAAGTAAATGCAACCAAACCTATAGCTTAAATATTACAGCCGAAGGATTTAAAAATCAAATGGTGCAAGTATTTTTGAGCCGCGATACACTCATATTAGTGGCGCTCGAGCCAGATAATATTATTCTTCCCGACTTGGAAGTTTTGGCAAATAGGCTGCCCGGCAATATGATACCTTCAGTTACCAATATTTCAGGCCGAGATTTGCAGAAAATTAATTCTGGTAAAGACATTCCTTTTTTACTTGAATCCGTTCCATCTACTTTTTCTACTTCAGATGCCGGAAATCAAGTTGGGTACACCGGGCTTAGAATAAGAGGTTCTGACCAAACAAGAATCAATGTAACCATTAATGGTATTCCGGTCAACGATGCAGAGTCACAAAATGTATTTTGGGTTGATCTTCCGGATTTGAGTTCATCTGTGGATGAAATACAAATACAGCGTGGGGTAGGAACCTCATCTTTTGGTGCGGGTTCCTTTGGTGCCAATATAAATATCCTCACCAAAGCACCATCTCAAGAACCTTACTTAACAACAGCATTCTCTGGCGGAACTTTTAATACATTTAAAAGATCAGTTCTCTTTGGTACAGGACTTCTCAGTCGACATTTTACATTCGAGGGCAGGTGGTCTGCCATTAATTCTGACGGTTACATAGACCGGGCAACGAGTGATTTGGATTCGTATTACGGTAATTTAAACTATCTTGGCGGAAAGAATACTTTGCGATTGATTGCTTTTTCAGGAATTGAGAAAACTTATCAATCATGGTATGGTGTGCCTGAAAGTGTTTTGACAGGAGATCCTGATCAAATGAATGCATACGCTGACAGGAATGGACTCACAGATGCCGAAAGGCAAAATTTATTGAATAGTGGTCGAACTTACAATTATTATGAATATGAAGATCAAACAGATAATTACAGACAAAATTATTTTCAACTAATTTACTCAAGGCAGCTTTCAAAAAAATGGCTCCTAACGAGTGTAAGTCACTTAACTCAAGGTAAAGGGTTTTATGAAGAGTGGAAGCCAAATCATGCACTAATCAATTACGGTTTACAACCTGTAATTTCAGGAAAAGACACCATTAATTTCGCAAATATTGTAAGACGCAGATGGTTGGACAACAGTTTTTATGGCACAAACCTGCAACTCAAATATGAAGCAGATAAACTTTACCTGACTACTGGCTTAACTTCCTATAAATATGATGGCGATCATTTTGGCGAAATAACCTGGATTGATCGTTATCCCGATTTGGTGCCGGGGTATCGATACTACCAAGGCAAAGGCATGCAAACGGAACAAAGTGCTTTTGGGAAGGTGAAATATCAAATGACAGATGAAATAGGAGTCTTTGCTGACCTGCAATACAGGCACATCAACTATAAGATTACAGGTCAAAATAATGATTTACTAACATTCAATATTAACAAGGATTACCAATTTATCAATCCAAAACTGGGAGTAAGCTATCATAATCAAAATGGCATAATCATTAACACATCAGTTGGCAGATCCAATTCTCAACCATTTAGAGATGATTTTATCAATGCTCCAGCAGGCAAAGACCCAAAACCGGAGCAATTAACAGATTACGAATTGGAGTTTCAGAAAATCAGTAAAAACTGGTCGGCAATTATTTCACTTTATTTCATGAAATATAAAGACCAACTCGTTCTAACTGGAGAACTAAATGAAGTTGGAGCATCTTTACGCACCAATGTGCCAAAAAGTATGAGGCAGGGAGTCGAATTTCAGTTAAATTGGCAACCACTTTCATTTATAAAGTGGTCTGGAAATTGTACGTTAAGCAATAATTCAATTGAGACGCTTGATTACGTTTTATATGACTACGAAAATGGTGGCAGTTTTGTTGAGCATTACCATAAAACACCTATTAGTTACGCTCCATCTGTATTAGCATTTAGTGATTTGCAGCTGGCATTTAATGATTTAACATTTGGATTAACAGCCAAACATGTTGGTCGTCAGTTTCTGGATAATACAGGAAATGCTTCAAAATCAATACAGCCGTTTACTGTTTTAAATACATCTTTGTCATGGAAAAAAAATCTTTTTGGTGGATCAAAAATGATTCTTTCTGCTCAAGTTTTTAATATTGCTAACCTAAAATATTCAAACAACGGATATACTTACAGTTATTTGTATGGAGGGGTAATTACTGAAAATTTCTATTATCCGCAGGCTGGAAGGCATTTTATGTTGAGTTGTAAAGTGGATTGGTAAAAAAGTATAAAAAAATTTTTATGCACTTGAATTAGTGTTCACCCAACTATTTTAATCAAAATTAATTAACCGTAAAATCACCCTTTGAAAATTGTGATTTTTATTTCATCAAAACTTAAAATCTCAACTTAATATTTTTCAACATTCAGAATTTGAGTTTTTCTTTT
>JAEUUM010000218.1 GCA_016787375.1 Saprospiraceae bacterium | reverse complement strand
CAGAGGTTCTTTAACCGAAGTAATTCAAATTATTGGTCGTTGCACCCGTGACAGCAACAATAAAACTCATGCACAGTTTACCAACTTAATTGCACAACCCGATGCAGCAGACGATTTGGTGAAACTTTCAGTAAACAATATGCTGAAAGCAATTACCGCTTCGCTATTGATGGAACAAGTGCTTGCACCAAATTTCAAGTTCAAAACAAAACTTTCGGATGACGACAAAGCAGGTGCAGGAGAAGTAAAAATCAGAGGTTTTAAATTACCAAGTTCAAAACGAGTAAAAGATATTATTGAATCGGACTTAAACGATTTGAAAGCAACAATTTTACAGGACGATACAGTATTGAAAGCCATTCCGGGTAATCTTGACCCCGAAGTGATAAACAAAGTTTTGATTCCAAAAATCATTCAAATAAAATATCCTGAACTTTCAGCCGAAGAAGTGGAAGAAGTTCGCCAGCATGTAGTAGTTGATTCCATTATGAAAAGCGGAGAATTAAAAGAAGTAGGCGACAAACGATTTATCCGCATGGCAGACAAGTTTGTAAACATTGACGATTTGCATATTGATTTGATTGACCGCATCAATCCATTCCAAAAAGCATTTGAAATTATTTCAAAAGATGTTACAACCAAAGTTTTGAAAGTGATTCAAGATGTAATTGCATCAACAAGAATACAAATGACTTTAGATGAAGCATTGCTTTTATATCCTGATAAAGTAAAAGCGTTTATGGATAAAGAAAAAAGAGAACCAAGTGTAACATCATCTGACCCATTGGAAAAACGAATGGCAGAAGCCATCATTTATTTAAAAGATTTAAAACGTAAAAAGCAAAGTGGACAAGGATAAAAAGCTACAAGAAATATTGGACAACGACCCTTTGGGTTTGTTGAACGTAAAGCCTTCGACTTCTCCTGCAAGGAATGAAGATGAAAGGCTTGTGGCTTCTTTCCAAGAAATAAATGAGTTTTTTGAACAGAACAAACGAGAACCAAAAGCCGACAATGGTATTCAGGAACATCAATTGTTTTCACGTTTAAATTCCATTCGTGTAAATCCTACAAAAATGGAAATGCTCAAAAGCCATGACATTCACGGACTATTAAGCATTGAACCAAAAGAACCACTTTCCATTGACGACATTATGGAAAACGACCCGTTAGGTTTATTGGATGACGACACAGCAGGTTTATTTGAATTAAAGAACATAAAGCCGTCAGAGAAAAGCAGAGCAGAAACCGATTTTGTTGCAAGACGAAAACCGTGCAAAGATTTTTCTAAATATGAATCACTCTTTAAAAGCGTTCAAAAAGACCTGAAAGAAGGAAAACGAAAACTGATTGAATTTAAACTTGGTAATCTTAGACAAGGAGCATATTACGTTCACAATGGAATTTTATTTTTTGTAGAGAAAATTGAAATCACAAAAAAGGAACACTACAAACCAGACGGAACAAGAGTAAGAGAAGACGGACGAACAAGATGTATTTTCGAGAACGGAACAGAATCAAATATGCTGAAACGTTCTATTGAAAAATTACTTTATGCCAACGGACAAGTAGTAACAGAAAATGCAAACCAAACCAACGAAGACTTTACCAATAAATTCAACAACATCACAGACGAAGACGAAGAAGCCGGATTTATTTACATTCTCAAATCAAAGTCGGACAAGAAAGAAATAAAAGAGATTCCCAACCTTTTTAAAATTGGTTTCTCCAAGACAACAGTTGAGGACAGAGTAAAAAATGCTTTTCAAGAACCGACTTACTTAATGGCAGACGTAAGAATTGTAATGGCTTATAAATGCTACAACATGAACCCACAGAAATTAGAACAACTACTTCATAATTTCTTTGGCAACTCTTGCTTAAACATTGACGTGTTTGACAAAGACGGGAATAGACACACACCGCGAGAATGGTTTATTGCTCCGTTAGCAATTATTGAGCAAGCAATTCATTACATCATTTCGGGCGACATAATTTATTACAAATACGATTCAACTAACGAAGAAATAATAGAAAGATGATAAGCCAACGCACAGGTGAAAGCACATTTGCAAGCCGCACAAGCCCAAGCACAGACCAAAGCTTGCAAAAGAGCTTCCACCTTTCCCACGCAGACAAAATTGAATTAAAAAAAATCTCCTTCCCTTCAGAAAATAAAAAATACGCAACCCCACAACCGACACTCAATGACACGACAACTCAACACATACAATGGTTTGCAGACACGATGGACAGAAGGCCAGCTTATAACACGGGTTTGGCAAAAGTGGCGGTTCAGTGCTCCGCAGACACATTTGTGGTTAATCAAAATTTGGTTCTCCGCATCAACATTTGTGGTGAAAATCGCCACCTTCGCCAAGCCCGAAACCGTTAGCAGTAAGTGTAAATGACGACAACATCACCACATATAACTAAAGCCACTTTTGTAGAAATTCTGCAAGACAAGGACTTGGTGCAACCTGACGATTTGCTCATTTTTCAAACTTTATATTCACTCGACAAACAAGAAGCATCAGCGACAGACCTTGCAAGAATTATTGGTTGGTCGGACAAAAACGGTGTTGTTGGAAAAATAGTTGGACTTGGGAAACGGATTTTAAAGAAGTATGACATCAAACAAAGAGAAAGAGAAGATGGAACAAAAGCTCTTTGGGACTTCTTTTTTTCGGGCTATTACAAAGGGACATTTTTCATTTATCAACTTAAACCTGAATTAAAAGAAGCATTAGAAGAATGCGGACTGACTGAAAACATCAAACCAATTTCACTTCAAAACGCATACTTATTTGTTTGGAACCCGAACAAGTGGAGCCAATGGACTGACCCTAACAACGAACCATACATTGAAAAAAATATTGAAGAACTAAAAAATACCGGCAAAGTGACTTTAATGTGGAGTTGTAGAAGTCACAAAAGCATCAGACCAGGCGACAGAGCATTTTTAGCAAAGGTAGGTTCGACACCAAGGGGTATTTTTGGTTCTGGCAAAGTAGTATCCGAGCCGTTTTTATCACAACATTGGAGTGGTGCAGACAAAGACGTTCCAAGAGTTTTAATTGAATTTGACGTTTTACTTAATCCAGAGAAAGACCCAATATTAACCATTGACAATCTTGACAAAGGAAATTTAGCCAAACAACAATGGACACCGCAATCTTCAGGAATTTCAATCAGACACGAAGCACTTGACGAACTTGAAGAAGAATGGTTTGAGTTTTTAAGAACAAAAGAAATTAGATACAATCCGTTTTCCGAAACTACCGACACAAAACAAACATACGTTGAAGGTGCAGCAACACAAGTAACACAGACACGATATGAGAGAAACGTTTTTGCAAGAAACGAATGCTTAAAACATTATGGCTATTCGTGTTCAGTTTGCGACTTCAACTTTGAAAAAATTTATGGTAGTTTAGGTTACAAATTCATTCACGTTCATCATTTGACACAAGTGGCAACAAGAAAACAAGAATATAAAGTTGACCCAATTCAGGACTTGCGACCTGTTTGCCCAAACTGCCATTCTATGTTACATAAACAAAATCCACCATTGACAATTGACGAACTAAAAGAGATAATAAAGAAATGAGCATTGGACGACACGAAAGAAGAACACCTACTGCTAACAGCCGTTTGCCGCAATGGGGGCTGACGTGGTTAAATCAAGTGCAGTGCTTCTATCAACATTTGTGCTTGGTTGACAATGAAGTGCTCCGAAATCCCCCACTGCGGCAAGCGGCAAAACGTTGAAGGCAGGATCAAAAATCATTAAATTAAATAATTTTAAAAATCAAAATGATGAAAAGGTATATTTTACTTTTTATTGGACTATTGCTATTTGGTTTTTTACAAGCACAAAATAGTGGCAGTTCAAATTTACTAATTCATAATGATGCAGTCAGGAGCGGAGTCGGTTTAGGTTCTGTAATTGCAGTTGTAGCATCCTGGTCAAGGAATAATTCAATTTTATGGGCAATTTTACATGGTATATTGAGTTGGCTTTATGTTATTTATTTTGCAATAACAAGAGATTAAAACGTTTAAAACAGCTGATTTGAATCTTAGTTATACATATTTTGGAATACTGTTAAACCGATTCTAATATATTGAACCATGCCCATAATCATAATGGGTATTAAATTTTACACCATACCAGAGACAGCCAAAGCTCTGCGGGTGTCATATCAAACAATAAGAGCCTGGATAAAACAGGGTAGAATTAAAGGCCAGAGAATAGGAAGACCTATACTGATTTCAGAGAACAACCTAAAGGATTTTTTTCAAATTAATGAATCAGATTTGAAGAAAGAGATAAAGCCAACGGATAGATTAATAAGGATAGCAAATATTACTTTGGACTACTATAAACTGCTAAACCCTGTTGAACTAACAGATGAAGGCTTCAGGCTATGGAAAGAAAGTTTGGAAGAGTCTATAATTAATAGTTTTAACACTAAAGGCTTAAAGAGAAGTAAAGAAGTGTTTCAGAGATTTCTTTCCGAGATACAGGATGACAGGCTGGAGGAGTTTTTATTGGATAAATTAACAGAAGAGGATTATAGATACTGGATAATGGCTTAGAAATATCCCTTGTTCCATAAAGTTTACATTGCTGAGTATTTCGGAGTAAAC
>JAEUUM010000200.1 GCA_016787375.1 Saprospiraceae bacterium | reverse complement strand
GTGAAGACCTTTCTTTTGCGATATATTATAAATTTTTGGAGATAATTTGAAATGGTTTCTGTTATACAAAAATACCTGGTTTCCGGAGACATTTTGACTCTCATCTCTTCACAAACTCGAAAAAAATGGTCAATCGAATTTTTGCTTGTAAAAATTACTGCTCCAAATTCGTCCGGTCTTATTCTCTGTCTCCTAAACTCCTTAATATCTATTGGTTCAACTTGTGTAAACTCCCTCCAATCAATTTTAACTCCATATTTTTCAATTATCTCTGAATATGGGTTTTTTTGGAGTGGTGAGGGCTGAGTTATTAAGATGGTCTTTACTGGTTTGTAAGTCTCTAACACAGATTTTGTTTTTAAAGTCAGGTCCATGATGGTTAGTTACTAAAATCCTGTTAACACAATTATTAATTTCAAAAGAACTAAAAAAGGTGCGATTTCAATGGTGCAAAGGTATAATAAAAAATGAAAATTTGCAGCAAAAATATATTTACTTCCCAGTATCAATCCTGTGATCGCCCTAAACATGAATATACTGCTCACTAAAATTATACCTAAAACCAAGAAAAATTGAATAAAATTTACCGGAATATAACATAAAATCAAGTTTATTGGCAAAAGAAACAATCCCACAGCAATGTGAAAATTAACCACTGAAAATTGAAATTGATCCATTTCTTTTTGGATGGGAAAAACTCGACTCACAAAAAACCAGAGCAGATGTTTTATGCAAAAAATCACCAAAACACACCCAAATGTCTTAAAAATTTGGGAAGACAAGCTTCCGGCGAATAACTCGATTGAGTAGTAATGACACAGGAAATACAAAAACAGAGAAAGATTAAAAATCCAAAAAACAGAAAGCAAGACCATTGGAACTAAAAAAAAATTAACAACCTCGCGTTGAAATATTTTCAACTTTTTAAAATTAAATAATGAATCCATTATTTTTTTAAACACACTTCTGGAAATTGCTGAAATAAAAGCTATAAAAAAAATGACAGAAAAATTTAACCAAAATAAATTTTCCTGTGGAATGGCTTGCTTGTTGAACTGTAGACTTTTAACAGTCTTCTCATGAGTTGGTCCAGTAAGTTGCAATCTCTTTTTTACCTCGCGTTTGTTAGGTATGTCAAAAGGATTGAAAGATTTTGTTGTCAAAGATATCAGACTATCTTGCTTTGATTTTGGCAAACGATTGGCAAAGTCAAATGGATTTTGGGCTTGACTCCCGTTTAAAAATAAACCAAGCCAAATTAAAAGAAATAGAATATACCTTCCTGGTTTAACCATCGATTTCCTGATTGCAATGCAAAGTTAATTTTTTGTTTTACAGTAATATGTATTTATCTTTAACTATTCGTTTTTTAGGGCTCTATGAAGAACAAGGTTATTTCACGGTTGGTTATTTTTGGTGTAATTGCCATTGTTGGTATTTTAGCCATGCAGGTTTATTGGATTTCTAGTTTGTTGGAATTCAGAAAACAAGAACTTGACCAAAGTACAAAAATTGCTTTGTTTCAGGTGGCAAAAGACCTGGCGCGCGCCCGTAAAGTTGACTTACCTACAAATACAACTATCCAAGTAAGAGGTAGTAACACATATCAGGTAAATATCAACGATGTGATTGATGCAGGGTTGCTTGAGTTTTTTTTGCGGAAAGAATTCAACAACAAAGGAATAAAGCTTGATTTTGAATATGCCATTCACGATTGTAATAGCAATGAAGTTGTCTATGGTGGCACAGTGTACCTTTCAAAAAATTCCAATCAGTCAAGTCAAATTAAAAAATTACCTCGCTACAGTAAATTCTTGTATTACTTCAGCGTCAGGTTTCACTCCACCAATAAATACATTTTATCCAGTATTCAACTACCAATTATTTTCACGGCTGTACTCATTTTTATTCTTTTGGTTTTTTCTTACAGCCTTATTTTTATTCTGCGACAAAGAAGATTGTCACAAATGCAGAAAGATTTCATAAACAATATGACCCACGAGTTTAAAACTCCTATATCAACAATTAAAATTTCGGCAGAGGTATTTTTAAACAACGAATCCATCAAAAAAGACAAACGCCTTGCACGTTATGCTAACATCATTCTCGAACAAAGCCAAAGATTAAATGATCAAGTAGAAAAAGTTTTACAGGTGGCCAAACTGGAAAAAAATACGGTAGAATTAGATTCAAGGATTATTAATCTACACAACCTTTTAGAATCGGTGGTAGAGAGTTTTGAGTTGCGTATACATGAACTAAACGGTAAAATCGACCTAAAGCTAAATGTCGAAAACCCCTCAATTCAAGCTGACTCCCTACATTTAATCAACGTACTTAACAGCCTTATTGACAATGCCATTAAATACTCAAAAGATGCCCCTTCTATCACCGTACTTACCTGTGAAGACAATCACTTTATTTACTTGAAAGTTCAAGACTTAGGAATAGGAATAGCAAAAGAAGACCAAAATAAAATATTTCAAAAATTTTATAGGGTCCCTACAGGTGACATCCACGACGTCAAAGGGTTTGGTCTTGGGTTATTTTATGTTCAAAGTATTTGCAAAGCACACGGTTGGGCATTAAATGTTCAAAGTGAAAAAGGAAAAGGAACTACTTTTACAATTTCTTTCAAAAAACAACATCAATAAAATGAAGCCATCGATATTGTACGTTGAAGATGACCCTACACTAAGTTTTGTGACAAAAGACAATCTTGAAATGCATGGTTATCATGTTACACATTGTGAAAACGGAAAAATTGCCATCGAAACATACGATAAAGGAGAATTTGATTTGTGTATCCTCGATGTTATGATGCCAGAAGTTGATGGATTCCAAGTCGCAAATCATATTCGGCGAAAAAACTCTGAGATTCCAATCATTTTTTTGACAGCAAAATCCCTAAAAGATGACAAATTGCATGGTCTTCGAATTGGTGCTGATGACTATATCCTTAAGCCTTTTAGCATTGAAGAATTGCAATTGAAAATTGAGATCTTTTTAAAAAGGAGCAAAGTTTACGCCAAAGAAAAGACAGAATCAATCTTTTCAATTGGAGCATATAGTTTTGATTTCCTCAACTTATCACTCATAATAGGCAACAATGTTAGAACCCTTACTCAAAAGGAAGCTGATGTGTTGAAATACTTTATTCTAAACAAAAATCTGGTAATAAAACGATCAGCTATTTTGGAAAGCGTTTGGGGCGAAGATGATTATTTTCTTGGTAGAAGCCTCGATGTTTTTATAAGTCGGTTAAGAAAATATTTATCTGAAGATCCCACAATTGTGCTGGAAAATATCCACGGTGTTGGATTTAGGCTTAAAGCATAATAATTCGGTCAACCCATTATTTATTTAATATTAAATATTGTTTTTCAGTATTTTAAATTTATTAGTAGCATAATTTAATATTTTGTCAACCGCTATATTGTCAAATCTTTTAGGTTTTAGGAATCCAATGCAATTAAATTTGCGGCTCTTAAAACAATACAATGAAAAGATTAGACGGTAGAGTTGCCATTGTTACTGGTGGTGCAAGCGGAATTGGAAAAGCAACATGTTCAAAATTCCTTCAGGAAGGCGCAAAAGTTGTGATATGGGATGTGGCTGAGGCCAAAGCACTCGAAACAATCAAAGAATTTGAGACTGCAGGATTTGCTGTTGATTTTATAAAAGTTGATACCACATCATTTGAAAATGTGCAGCTAGCAGCACAAAAAGTTTCAGACAAACATGGACGCATCGATATCCTTATCAATAATGCAGGCGTAACCAGAGATGCCACTTTGAAAAACATGACGGATGAACAATGGGACTTGGTAATCAATGTCAACTTGAAAGGTGTTTTCAATTGTGCAAAAGCTGTAATGCCTTTTATGGTCGCCAATAATTATGGAAGAATTGTAAATGCAGCTTCAGTTGTTGCCCTCTATGGCAATTTTGGCCAAACCAATTATGTAGCTACTAAAGCAGGCGTAATCGGAATGACAAAAACTTGGGCACGAGAACTTGGGCGAAAAAATATCACTGTTAATGCCGTTGCACCCGGATTCATCGCAACCGAAATGATGTTGACCATTCCTGAAAACGTGCTTCAAGGCTTTAAAGACAAAACCCCTCTTGGCAGACTTGGGAATCCCTCAGAAATTGCTAACGTATATGCATTTTTGTCTTCTGAGGAGGCTTCGTTCATTACAGGTACAGTCATAAGTGTTGATGGTGGATTGGTTCTCTAATCAATAGTTGAAATTTTTATTGTAACTGTTGTTTACATGGCCCTATCTTTGCTGTAAATTTCTAAAATCGCAGAACATGAGAATTCTTACTTTATTTTCGATAATCATGATGATCATATTGTCAAGTTGCAAGCAAGACAAAGATGGTAACAACGGTTCTGCTTCCAGCTCAAAGCTACTTGAAAACACAACGAAATCATCTACTGATAATCCTCCTTCCAAAACTTCGTTTGCTCCGGGTGAGTTTGACCCAAGGATTTCACAGGAAGAACTGAACGAAATGATGAAATATTTCGATGAAAGAACCCTCGGGCCATTCCAATTTGATCCAAGAGGCTTTTTATACATGATTAAGACTCCGGGGTCAGGTAGCCAACCCAAACTTGGTGACATGGTTGTTGTAAATTACGAAGGTCGGCTAATCGATGACAAAGTCTTTGATTCGACATACAAAACCGGCAAGCCCCTTACCTATAAGGTTGGAAAAATGATTCCTGGTTTTGATGCAGCAGTAATGTTACTCAAGCCTGGCTCAAAAGGTATTTTTGTTTTTCCTTCTTTTTTGGGTTATGAAAACAAATCTGTTAAGGGTCCTGATGGAAAAGAAATGATTCCTCCTAAATCGAAGTTGGTTTTTGATTTAGAGTTGGTCTCTATCAAATAGACCTGTTAACAAGCGCATAAAGTTGTGCAAAAAATAACTCATTGCTTTCTTTTTGTCATGGGCATTCTGTCGGCATCATGTAAAAATACCAGTCAAACTTATTCCTTAAAAATTAGTGCAGATTCCAGTTTTGTAAGTACAATTGATTGCTTGGATGCTTGCGCAATTTTAAGGTATCAAGCGCCTTTTTTTGAAAAGTTTGCTCTCACTCAAAAACTATTACTCCATTATCTTGTGCCGGAAAGCCTAAGTGGTCGTTTGATTGCATACGACCATAATTACTCTTTTAACTTGTTTATTCGCCACTTTGTTGATAATTAACTTTTTAAACTTAGCGATGAAAAAGCAATCGATGATTGGCACAATTTCGAACATTATTAAAAGCAAATGTGGCTTTCGAATTGGATTCATCATCAAGTTAGAGATAAGAAAAATTAACCTCGTTTCACCAGAGATTATTTAAGTTTTTTTACCTGCTATAAACTAGCCTCCTTAAGGCAGAATTCAATTCTAAAAATTTTTTTGATCCCGGGTTGTAGTTTCTTCAGCATAGAAAGTTCAACTGGTTCTGTCCTTTCATTTTTATTATTTCATTTTAGTAAATGAAATTCAATTTATACATTTAAAGAGGTATTGCGCAATAATTAATTACTTTTGGCAAATAAATTATATTGAAAATGAGACTAAAACTGCTGTTAAGTCTTTTTACGACAGCCATGCTATCCATTCATGGAATGGCACAACAAACCTTCCCTGAAAATGGTGTGGCTGATCAAAGAGACGGGCACTACGCCTTTATTAATGCTTGTATTTATAAGAGTTATAACGCAGTAATAGATACCGGAACCCTAATAATTAATAAAGGCAAGGTGGAATCAATTGGTAAAAATCTACCCATTCCGGCTGATGCAGTGGTTATTAACCTGAAAAACAAATTCATTTATCCCGGTTTTATTGATATTTACTCTTCATACGGAATGCCAGAAGTCAAGCGCAGTCCGAGAAATTTTGAATTCAATGACCGACAACTTTCTCCTGTACGAAAAGGCGCTTTTGCTTGGAACGATGCCTTAAAAACAGATTTCAATGCAATTGATAATTTCACAGCAGACCCGACAAAAAGTAAGTCTTACCTTGAAGCAGGATTCTGTGCAGTGAACACTCATCGCATGGATGGAATCTCCAGGGGCACATCTGCTTTGGTTTGTCTTTCTGACCAAAGAGAAAATTTGCTGGTAATCAAAGACAAAGCCTCACACCTTTTATCTTTTAGCAAGGGGACAAGTACACAATCATATCCAGGCTCATTAATGGGCGTTATTGCCCTTTTACGACAGACCTATCTTGATGGTGATTGGTATGCGAAAGTTGGATTTAAAGAACAGTACAATTTGTCTCTTGCTGCATGGAATGATGTTCAGAAATTACCCCAAATATTTGACTGCGGTGATAAATTAAATGAATTGAGGGCTGCAAAAATTGCAAAGGAGTTTAATAAAAACTATATTTTCAAAGGTGGTGGAAATGAATATCAGCGTGTAGACGAATTGAAGCTTGATATCAAACAACTCGTTTTGCCAGTTAATTTCCCCGAGGCTTATGATGTTGAAGATCCAAATATTGCTGAAAGAATATCGCTATCTGATTTAAAGCATTGGGAACTTGCACCATCAAATCCAAAAATTATATCTGAGTCTGGTATTGAAATTGCTTTAACCACAGATGGTCTCGATAAACTATCATCTTTCAAGACGAAATTGCTTGAAAGTATTGCGATGGGACTTAAAAAAGAAACTGCTCTAAAGGCCCTGACATACAATCCTGCATATTGGTTGAACGCCTTAGACAAAACAGGAACCCTGGACGTAGGTAAAATTGCAAACTTCTTCATCTCTGATTCTGATTATTTTAACAAAAACTCTAAAATTTTACAAACATGGTCAAATGGGGTCCCCTCCGGTATTATTGATTACAATATAGAAATCACGGCAGGTAAGTATAATCTTGAAATTTCAGGAAAAGAAAAAATGACCTTGGTATTTGAAAAGGATGGGGCAAAATACAAAACCTTTTTGCTAGAAAACGATACTTCAAAAATATCAGTCAATAATACAATCAATCAAAACCTGATCACCATCAGCTATATTCCTGTAAAATCTGAAAAGAAATATGTCAGGCTCTCAGGGGCTATTTATACTGGCGAAATTGTTGGTACAGGCTTTGATGCATTGGGTTATCCGGTCAGCTGGAAAGCCACTTTAAACCCTTCAACACCTAAATCGACGATATCCACCAAAAAAGATAGTGCAGATATTGTCTCTCCTGTATCGAAAATTGTATTTCCCTGGAACGGCTACGGATGGCAAAATAAACCGACCCAAAAAGATTATTTAATTAAAAATGCGACTCTTTGGACCAATGAAAAAGAAGGAACGCTCTA
>JAEUUM010000178.1 GCA_016787375.1 Saprospiraceae bacterium | reverse complement strand
ATTATTGACATATTGTCCTTGCTGAAACAACTTTCCATTTTCAAAAAATTCTTTGAATGGTCCTTCAAAATTTCCTTTAACGTAGTTTTCTTCTGCTTTTACAGCACCATTGTCAAAGTACAAGAATCGTTTTCCTTCTTGTAACCCATTTTTAAATTCACCTTTTTCTACAATTACGCCTTTGTCGTTTTTTTCGGAATATGGACCATCTGATCGGGTTATGTTTCGAGTTAAGGATGTATCAATGTCCTCGTGAATGGCAGGTGAATCCGCAGATTGTGTATTTGTTGATTCATTATTTTTGCAACTGAATAGCAAGAGAATGGTTGCCAAAATAGACAGAGTTAAAAGCCTCATGATGTACTTGTTTGAACTTAAAAACGCAAAAAAAAGAATACTTGTATTTTAAAACCTATAATTTTTAGATGATTTGCCTTCCAATGCTTTCATAATAAAATCCTGATTCAGCCATTTGGTCGAGATCATATACATTCCTACCGTCAAATATTATTTTCCTCGCCATAAGTGCAGCCAATTTTTCAAAATCCGGATTGCGAAACTCAGACCATTCGGTTATGATTGCCAAAGCATCTGCTTCTGCAACCGCATCATAGGCATTATCACAATATTTAAGTTTTTCTCCATAAATTTTTTCAATATTCTCCATTGCTTCCGGATCAAAAACAGCAACGGTTGCTCCTGCTTTTAATAGTTCATCCATGATATATAAAGCAGGGGCCTCTCTAATGTCATCAGTATTTGGTTTGAATGCCAACCCCCAAATAGCAATTTTAAGACCATTTAGATTTTGATTGAAATACTTAGAAATTTTTTCAAATAAAACATACTTCTGTTTTTCATTAACAGACATAACAGATTTTAGGATCCTGAAGTCGTAGTTGTTCTGTTCTGCCGTATGGTATAATGCTAACACATCTTTGGGAAAGCAACTTCCACCATAGCCTACACCCGGGAAAAGAAATCTCTTACCAATTCGAGTGTCACTACCCATTCCCATCCTCACCATATCTACATTTGCGCCTACTTGTTCACACAAATTAGCTATTTCATTCATGAATGAAATTCTGGTAGCCAGATAAGCATTGGCTGCATACTTTGTGATTTCAGCAGACCTTTCATCCATGTAATAAACAGGATTGCCTTGTCGCACAAATGGCTTGTAAAGCTGATCCATTATTTTGCGAGCTTTTTCAGATTTTGTACCTATGACAACTCGGTCCGGTTTCATGAAATCTTCAACTGCAAGACCCTCACGCAGGAATTCCGGGTTTGATACTACATCAAAAAGATCCGGAGAAACATTTTTTGCAATGTGCGCATGAACCCTCTCTGCGGTTCCAACAGGCACTGTACTTTTGTCTACAATAACCTTGTATGAATCAATCATGGTAGAAAGATCATCTGCTACACCCAATATATATGACAAATCTGCAGAGCCATCTTCGCCCGGTGGTGTTGGCAAGGCAAGGAAAATTATTGATGATTGCTCAACTGCTTCTTTCAGGTTAGAAGTAAAAAACAATCTTCCTTCTTCAACATTTCTATGAAATAATATGTCAAGTCCCGGTTCAAAGATCGGAATTTTACCTGCTTTAAGACTTTCAACTTTTTGGATATTGTTATCCACACAAATCACATGATTGCCGGTTTCTGCAAAACAAGTCCCCGTTACCAAGCCCACATATCCGGTTCCAACTACTGCTATTTTCATAAACACAATTATTATTGACGCAAAAATATCAAAATTATGCCTTAATAAGGGAACAATAAAAAGAAAAGGCTGCTCAGAGAATCCTGAGCAGCCTTTTCTTTAATAGACAGTTCGAAATTAGTTAAAAAACTTATAACGATCGTCAGTGATTTTATACGTTTTTCTAAGAGCTTCCATTACTCTTGGCGAAACCTGATTTCTAAATTGTTCTCTGGCAGAGGCTTTGTATTGAGCTATGTTATCAAGTGGTGCAGCAGCAATTTTGTTTACAGGCATTATTACGAATACCCCTCCACTTCCAACAATTGCATCTGAGACACTATTTACGCCAAGTTTAAATGCTTTGGCTAAAACCCTTGGTTCGTTTCCAATACCTGCAACGAAAGGAGATGCATAATTAACAGCTTTTGCCGTATCTATTTTTGATGCGAAACTTGATGCCACAGCGTTCAGGTCTTTTGAGGTAATTTTAGCCTTTATCATTTCACCTTTCTTTCGGTTCATGACTTGTACTTTAATATCATCTTTTATTGAAGCAACATCAGGCAAGCCGGCTTTTTGTATGCCGGAAAGACCTGCTATAACATATTTGTCAGTATAAAATTCTTGTTGATTTTTGTAAGTGTATACAGAGGGAGCAACTTCACCAACTTTTGCGCCGCCGGTAAAGGCCCACTTAATAATGCTGTAGGATGCTTCTCCGGCACCAAGGACACCAAGACTGTAATCATTAGCCTTTAGTGGAATAGATTTTAAAACCTCTATTTCTTTTGAGCCGGCTGTTGATTTTTTCATATCTTCAACAGTTTTGTTGTCGGCCAAAAACTTATTTGCACGGTCTTCAACAGCTGCTTGTGTCTCTTCACTTGGTACGATAGCTTCTCTGAAAATAGAAAACTTGACTCCAGGAGTTTGATCAACAAACTTCTGACCTGTAACCTGTACGAGGTGAATACCAAATTGAGTTTTAACGGTATAAAGTTTGTTAGGAACAGCTTTATTGAAGATTAGGTCATTAAATTCTTTTACCATTTGGCCTTGTGCAACATACCCAAGATCTCCTCCCTTTGTTCTTGAAGCATCTTGCCCAAATTTCACTGCCAAAGAGTCAAAACTATTTTTACCTGATTCTATTACAAGTTTCAAGGAGTCAATGGTCTTTTGAACTTTTGCTATTTCTCCCGGCGTTGAGGCCTGCAATAAAATGTGTCTTGATTTTATAGAATCCGGTAAGACTTTTTTATCGATTACTTTAAATGCCAGATAAGAATTTTTTTCAATATAAGGACCAAATATTGTTCCAACAGGCAAATCAGATGCTGTATCTTTTAGCATACCTTCCAGTTTGTCCTTTTTAAGATATAGATCAGTAATTTGACCATTATTTTTTGGAACAAAAATACTGTCTGGCTCGGTGGTTGCTTTGTAGCTTTCAATCACAGCCATTATTTTTGCCTTGATATCAGCCGAGTCTTTTGCAGTAGGTTTTACATCAAATACAACAAACGATACTCTTCTTGTTTCTTTGTCTTGTGAGTATGCGCCTTTATTCTCTTTCAAGAATGATTCATAATCGCTGTCGGACAATTTTACTTGGTCATCAGCTACTGATTCAAATGGTACTTTTACATATAAAATGTCAACCAATTCATTCTTTTCTTTGTGCAGCGCTTCAGCCATAAAATTTGGAGTATAAATACCTTTTGCAACCAGGTTTACGTATTTCTCCTGTATTTTTTCTTTAAGTATTTCTTTTTCAATTTCGGCCCAGGCTTTTCTACCGTCATTAGGCAAAGAGTTGTTTTCAATTGCTTTTTTGATTTCGTTAAGTTGATTCCTGTCAATTCTGCCAGTTTGCTGATCTGTAAATTGTTGCTGGATAATGGGGCTAAGGTTGGTTCCGAATGCAAGGTCTTTCATCTCCTCGGTACTTACACCCAAACCAAGTTTTTGAGATTCTTTACTTAACAATATTTTATCTACAAGATAATCCCAGAGGTATGATCTTCTGGCATATGGATCACCACCTGCATTTTTAAATAAAGTCTCTTCGGTTTTCTGAAATTCCTGGTAGTCTATGGTTTCTCCTGCTATTGAACCCAAAGTGTTACCGGTACCAGCGATACTTCGGTTACCCTGAATGTCCATTAAAATGAAGCCAAGTACGCCCAAAGCAATAAGAGAAATAATTAGTCCTGAACGTTTTCTGATTTGTGTAATAAGTGCCATGTAGTGTTAAATTTTCTATTTTCTGTTAATGGTGTTGCTAAGTAATATTTTATATATAGACAAAAAAAGTATAAATAATTATAATAAGCTATTAAAAAATTTTTGCAAAAGTAAGTTCTTTAATGCTTAAAATCAAAAAATTATTTAGAAGTTACGAAAAACCTCAACCAATGGTTTCATAATAGTTTTAAATGTTATTTCGAAGGTGAAAAGCACAAGCCTCTAGCTCATCGTAAAAATCTTCTCCGAATTTTCTAATTATTGCATCTTTGGTGAATTCATATAATGGAATAAGATGGGTTTTCCCATTTGAGCACGCTGCACTGCATATGTTCCAGCGATGATAACTTAACATCTCAAAACCGGTAAAAGGATCCGCATCAAGTCTTATTGGGTACAGATGACAAGAAACAGGTTTAATAAAACTTGATTTGTTATCTTTATAGGCGCGTTCAATGCCGCAATAAGCAATACCGGAATCTTCTCTTTTGAGAAAAACACAATCTCCATTTTCTTTAAGATTGGTTCCCAATGTATTGATATCCTTGTAATATTTGTCGTAACCGTCATTTTCAATGATGGAAATACTCTCCTCGTTGAGGTAAGTCTTGATTGCATCCAGATTATCATCAATTTTTGTCAGTTCATCGTTCTCAATTGGGGCACCATAATCTCCCTCCCAACAACAGGCACCCTTGCAAGCGCGCAGGTCACAAGCAAAAAATGATTGCAATACATCTTCATTTATAAGCTTATCTTGAATTATAATCATTATTATTGTCTTATTTTAACACAAATGTCAAAATTATTTTTTTGAAAGAGTAAGTTTTCGTTTTTTTGTGTTATTATATTTACTCAATTAAATAAATTATGAAAAAATTATTCTTGTTGGTACTGTTTACAGGTTCTTTATCCGCACTATTTGCACAGTCAAACACCAGTGTGAGAGAAGAAGCTAAAAAAACGACAGATCTTTTGACTTCAAAGTATGGTCTAAATGCAGACCAACAAATGAAAATGCAGCAGATACAAGAAAGAAGGGTTCAAAATGCACGTGATTTTGAATACCTCAAAACATCAGACGAGAAGATGTATTACCAGAAGAAGAAGGCGAATTACGATGGTACTAAGTTTTCAATCGAAAGATTATTGACTGAACAACAAATAAAAATTTTTAAAAAAGACCAGGAAAATCTGCGACTCAGAAGAATTGCAAAGATAAAAGAACTACAATCAGCAGGAATAAGCGGGTTTGAGCTTGAAAAAGCAACAATAGATATTGAATAGTTCAAAAAAAATGTGAAATTTGCGCCCGGTTAGAGAAACTTTATTTTTCTAACCGGGTTTATTGTTTATTATAATTTTTTCAGCAAAATAAAGAAAGTCGTGGTACAAGATCCTCTAAAAGTTAAGTTTTTTGAAAAAGCACAAATTGTATCCGAAAAACTGAACAAACTAGTCAAAGAGAATGGTGATTTGAAGGTAGACGAAATCAACCTTGGTCAGTTAGTCGGTGGAATGAGAAGTGTGAAGTCGATGTTGTGGGAAACATCAGAACTTGATCCTGAATTGGGAATTAAATTCCGAGGTTATGATATATTTCAACTTCGTGAATTATTGCCAAAAGTGCCAAACGGAACAGAACCTTTACCAGAAGCCTTGTTTTGGTTGATGCTTGTTGATGAAATACCAACTCAGGAAGAAGCTCAATGGCTAACGGATCAATGGATGCGCAGAAGTGTAATTCCGGATCATGTTTTTAAAGTCTTAGATTCACTACCTAAGAATACTCACCCGATGAGCCAGTTCAGTATAGCCATTACAGCTATGCAAAATCAAAGTATCTTCGCCAGAAGACATGGAGAAGGGATGAACAAAAATGAGTATTGGAATGCAACCTATGAAGATACGATGAATCTTCTGGCAAGGCTACCAAGAATTGCAGCTTACATATACCGACGTACATTTCACAACGATAACCACATCAACCCTGATATAACCCTAGATTGGGCTGGAAATTTTGCTCACATGTTGGGCGTTCCCGATCCTGATTTCAAACGATTGATGCGCTTGTATCTAACAATACATGCTGATCATGAAGGGGGGAATGGTTCTGCCCATGCCACGCATTTGGTTGGTTCAACATTGAGTGATGCGTACCTTTCTCTGTCTTCAGGCATGAATGCCTTGGCTGGACCTCTTCATGGCCTAGCTAATCAGGAAGTAATAACATGGATTATTAAAATGGTGGACATTCTGGGTACAGAAACTCCATCAGACGAACAGGTGGAAGAGTACATCAAGGCAACTTTAGCAAGTGGTAGAGTGGTTCCCGGATACGGACATGCTGTTCTCAGAAAACCAGATCCGCGATTTTTAGTTCAAAAACAGTTTGCTGAAGAATATGGAATAAAATCAAACTTAATCAATATTGTCTGGCAACTTTTCAGAATTGCACCACCTATGTTGGAGTCAACAGGGAAGGTAAAGAATCCATGGCCAAATGTTGATGCACATTCAGGGGCAATCTTGGTTCACTATGGCTTAACGGAACACAACTTCTACACTGTACTTTTTGGTGTTTCGAGATCACTTGGTGTTTTGGCTTCGCTATGTTGGAGTCGTGCGCTAGGTCTTGGCTTAGAGAGGCCAAAATCTGTATCAACTAACTGGTTACACGCATTTGCCGAAAAACAACTTGCCACCAAATCTAAAGCTAACTAATAATAACGTTAATCGCCAATTTTGAATTAAGAAAAGTTGGCGATTTTTTATTCTTGAAATATTTTTTCTTATTTTTGAGGTATTAATTTAATCATTCACTAAACAAAAACTTGAACATGACTTTTCCTGCTGATTTAAAATATACTAAAGAACACGAATGGGTAAGAGTAGAAGGCGACTTTGCTTATGTTGGCATAACTGATTTTGCACAAAGCGAATTAGGAGATTTGGTATATGTCGAGGTTGAAACTGTTGGAGAAGTAGTGAAAAGTGGCGAGGTGTTTGGCACAGTAGAGGCAGTGAAAACAACTTCTGATCTTTACATGCCGGTAACTGGTGAAGTGGTTGAATTTAACGAAGCCATCAGTGAAGCAGGAGGAGACAACCCCGCTTTAATCAATACAGATCCTTATGGAGAAGGCTGGATTATCAAGATAAAATTATCCAATCCTGATGAGTTGAGCAGCTTATTAGACACAAATGCATATTCCGCCCTAGTGCACTAACTACACCCTTTTTGTCGGCATTGAATTAATAAACCTTTTAAGGTTTATTAATTGGTATTTTTCTTTGGCTCTGAGTATTTAGCTCGGGCTAGAACACAACTTTTAGCACGATAGTTGCGTTTTACAATTCACAAGAATATCACTAATCAATGCGTTATTTTATCATATTTTTTATATCCTTTATATCTGTTGGGCTGTTTGGTCAAGAAGTTAAGTTAGCTCAACAGTACTACAGTAACGGAGAATATGAAAAAGCTTCA
>JAEUUM010000141.1 GCA_016787375.1 Saprospiraceae bacterium | reverse complement strand
AAAGCTGCCAACTAATGGCTGAGATTATTGATGGCATGAAGGTCTCAAAAAATCATGCACACCTCAATTTTTGTCAGTTGTATGGTATGAGTGATAACCTTACTTTCAATTTAGCCGCTGCAGGTTATAATGCTGCAAAATATCTTCCATACGGACCTGTTCGAGAGGTTATTCCATACCTTGTCAGACGTGCTCAAGAGAATTCCAGTATCACCGGAGATATCAGCAGAGAATATGGTATGATTCTAACCGAAGTGAAAAGGAGAGGTCTTTAATAAGTGATTCCACACAAAATAATTTTCAATTGGTTCTTGAATAACCGTATTAAAACCATGGTTAAGGCAATTAGCGAACATTATTTGAAGCCATAATAACAGTAATTTAAGGCAAGCAAAAACTAATAATTTTATACCTTCCTCAAATCAATGCACAGGTAAATTTCTACTTTACAACCACAAATTTCCCAGTTGAGTTAGATTGGTCGGCATGTATGAAATTTATAAAGTAGCTTCCCGGTAAAAATCCGGTCAGATCAATGTCTTTGCTTGAAACAGTATCATTTATTTCAAAAGACTTTATCATTATACCGGTTAAGGTCGTTATTTGTAAAGTTCCCCTTGAAATATTCTTCCCGGTTTTACTTGAAACAGAAATTGTATTTTTGGCAGGATTGGGTGAAACAACGAGGTCTGCATCTTGAAATTGAGGATTAGCAGTTGATGAAATCAATGCTTCCAATTTTTCAATTCTTGAATTTAGGTTTTCAATTAATGTTTGCTGTTCTTGGATTCCTTTAATTAAAACAGGAATCAATTCCTGGTAATTAACCACTTTGAATTCTAGTTTTTCAGAATTTTCCAACACCTCAAGTGATTCATTTTGTCTAACAAGTGAAGGGAAAACATCTTCAAGCTCATCTGCTAATAATCCGAAATGTTGACCTTCAGGCAAGTTGAGTTCCGGGTACTTTTCAATATTGAAATGATAGGTCTTGGGATTTAAATATTCAATGTATTGCAGAGCATTATTAAGCGGTTTGATGTTGCTCTTTAGTTTTCGATCTGATACCACGAATGATGAAGTGCTAAAAACAGGTCCCATAAAATACCCTGCATAATTCTTGTTGTTATTTATAAAGTTACCTACTATGCCATGGGATTTCCATGAAAAGCCATAAACACCATATGCATCGTAACCTTCACCATACATGGCAATACCTGCATTTTTTGATCTTGCATAGATGGCTGCTTCTGATATGGTTTTACCAGAAGATTCCGTATAGACAGACCTGCCGGCATTTGACCTTATATCCAGTTTGCCATCCGGAGATTGAGTGCCAATTCCGATTTTTCCCTGCAAATTGAATACAGAATTTATACCCATTATGGTCCATTGAGCGAATGATTTGTTGGCAAAAAAGCATAAAATCAACAATATCGAAAAGCGAATTAGATTTTTCATTTTTATGTTTTTGTTATGTTTAAATGAGTTTTTATTCTTGAGTGTCAAATAGGAGACTCCTAGAAAACAAGAAGCGTTGCTCAGCAAAATAACAAAAACCAAAGCCAATAATAAAAAAGTGAGTAGTAGAGGGTTTTCTTTACTCAAAATTCAAGGCGTTATCTGCCTGCGTTGTTTTATTTTTCACCACAACTTTGTAAGCACCCTCTCTGATGTAATAAGAGCCATTATCTGCTTTTTTTAATTTTATATCGTCTTCACCGTCCTCTTTTTTGGCAGAAGCCTGGAGGGTTTTTTCATATTTGGTGATAATCTTTTCATCAACTGTTCCATCATATTCAAGAACATTTAGTCCTTTTGATGTTTTAAATTCTTTATTAAAAAGTAAGTTGTTTTCTTTGTCAAATATGTTGAGTGTGAGCATGTCAGACTCTTTACAGTAAACTGGTATTTTTATTTTTGGTGTGTTAATCTCATCCCATACAGCACTTTGCATGCCCCAATTTCTCGCCTTGAATGGTTTAGTATCAAAGACAATTAATTCTTTTGCAAGATTTTCAGCGGTTAATTGCTGCAGTTCATTGACGTTAGTAATATACAGACTTCTGCCGTGGGTGCCCAATACAAGTTTATGGTCTCTTGGGTGCACGAATAAGTCGTGAATGGCGACTCCCGGTAGTGAGTGGTTGAGGCCCATAAATGTTGTACCACGATCGAGCGTGACATAGATACCATGATCTGTTCCTACATACAAAATATTCTCGTTGACAGGATCTTCTTTCACAACGTTTACGGGTTCAATTGGCAAGTCTAATCCTATGCGCACCCAGGTTTTACCAAAATCCTTTGATGTAAAAACATAACTTGTAAAATGATCATTTCTATAACCATTTAAGCTTACATATATTCTTGATTTATTGTGAGCGGATGCCAACACTCTGGAGACCCACAGCCCTGTCGGTAACCCTGAGCTGATGTCAATCCAGTTATCGCCACCATCTTTTGTGATATTTACTCTTCCGTCATCACTACCTGTTATGATAACACCAAACTTTAATGGTGACTCATGAAATGTAGTAATGGTTCCGAATGGCACATCTCCGGGTTTGCCACCATTTGTCAGATCATCTGAGATAGCCTCCCATGATTTACCCTGGTTCATAGAGCGGTACAATTTATTTGCCCCAAAATATAATATGTCTTGGTTAAAAGATGACAAACTGATTGGAGTTTGCCAATTAAACCTCAATGGTCTTTCACCTAATTCATGAGTTGGGGAAATAAATTTTTGTCCTTCTTTCCTCCTGTTAACCTTAAAGTAATTTCCAAACTGAAAGCCGGTATAGACTGTTTCATTATCTCTTTGGTCCACGGCTACCTGCATTCCGTCACCTCCCATTATGCTTTTAAAGTTATATTCACCTGATCCGTGCCATTCTGTGGATTCAGAACTTTGTGAGCTTCCAACCCAAACTCCATTGTCTTGAAGCCCCCCGTAAACATTGAAAGGTTCAGCCATGTCGTAATTAATCGAATAAAATTGGCCAACTGCAGGGGAGTTGCATTTAATCCAATGTTTGCCGTAATCATAAGAAATGTTCACACCACCATCGTTACCGCAAATTATGTGACCATTATCAGCTGGGTTTAGCCAAAGTGCATGAAAATCTCCATGTACATTATCACCATCAATAGATTTCCATGTTTTTCCCCCATTTTCAGACATGATGATCGGCACACCCATGGTAAAAACCCTTTCCGGATTTTTGTAACTTGTTCTGATTTGTCCAAAATAATATCCATATGAATAGAAAAGTCCATCCATATTTTTTTCATTGGTTTTTAGCCAAGTCTTTCCATTATCTTCACTCGTGTACAATTCTGCTCCAAAAATTGGCTGGTCTGAGGTAAACAAAGCGGAGTTAGCATCTTCAAGAAAATCTGCGATAGCAGATGGTTTAAATTTGTCACTTTTTATAAGTTGTGTAAGCTTGTCAGCCGAGTATTTTTGTGGGAACCCACTAGAGCGTAGGAATTTTTTCAGCTTTTTTGAGGGCAGAGCTAAAAATTGTTCCTTCGTCATATTTCTAAAATCTGTTTTTGTCAGTAAGTCTGATTTATCTTCCTTCTTATCGGTTGGTCTTTTTGCTTGATTATCAACAATAGCATACAGGTACGTTTTGTTGTTTTTTCTTGAAATGGATAGGCCAATTCTACCACATCCTTCGCCTATCGGGAAACCACTTGCCGGAGTTGAAATAGATTGCCAGGAGTTTCCGCCATCAACACTTGAATATATTCCAGATCCAATACCACTTTCTGTAAAACTATATGCTTTTCTGTCTCTTTGCCAGGTAGCAGCCCAAAGGTTATTGTTATTATCAGGATCTATAATCAAGTCAATGGCACCTGTTTTTTCATTAACAAAAAGTACTTTCTGCCAGGTATTGCCACCATCAGCTGTTTTGAACACTCCTCTTTCGTCATTATCTGTGTACAGGTGACCGATTACGGCAACCAAAGCTTTATTTTTATCATTTGGATCTAGAATTATTCGTCCAATATGTTGGCTATCATTCAATCCTTTATGTTCCCAAGTCTTGCCATCATCGATTGACATATAAATACCATTGCCACTGTAAGAAGATCTTGATGAATTATTTTCACCGGTGCCGACCCATATTTTGTTGTTTTTCCAGTCAACAGCAATGTCTCCAATGGTCATAACTGCTTGTTGATCAAAAATTGGTGTAAAACTTTGTCCGTTGTTGACAGTTTTCCAAAGACCTCCTGATGCATAGGCAACATAAAAAACATTGGGGTTTTTGGGGTTCACCTCCAGATCAACAACTCTTCCACTCATAACGGTTGGGCCTATAGATTCAAATTGAATGGATTTTGCCAAGGATATTTCATCTAAATGTTTTCTTTTCCCAAAAGCTTGCTCCCTGTTTGATGCGGATGTTGGTTCGATTTGTGAAAATATCGGTTTAATGAACGTGCAGAGTAATACTGTTGCAAGAATGGTGGCTTTCATTGATTTTGATTTATTGAAGTTGTAAATATAGCTGAATTTATAAAAAGTAAGTATTTGATTCAATTTCATCGTTAAGTTATTTCGTAACCATAAAAGTCATTCCAAATCGTTTATAGTTTGTAATTTTGTATGATGTTAAAAAGACTT
>JAEUUM010000012.1 GCA_016787375.1 Saprospiraceae bacterium | reverse complement strand
TGCGGAAATGATAACAAAAAACAATTTTGCAATGGCATAGAGTATCTTGACAGTTTACTCGATACACAAAAATATCAAGCCTTTTTGTATGCTCCACAATGTCCTGAACAAAATCAATGGTCAGTTTATCAGGATAAATTTGAAATTCATCAATTTTCTGACTCAGCCACAAAAGTTGAAGTCAGGCTGATGCAAACAATTGAATATCTGACAAAAAAACACCCGATTGATCAAAAAAGAATTTACTTAATTGGTCTTTCAATGGGAGGTTATGCCGTTTGGGATCTTTTAGCAAGATACCCTGGTCAATTCGCCGCAGGAATACCTATTTGTGGCGGGGGTGATCCTAAAATTGCAAAATTATACTGCAATTCACCGGTGTGGGCTTTTCATGGCAAAAGAGATGATATTGTTAATGTTGAAAATACCATTCAGATAATTGATGCTATCAAATCACAAGAATGCCAGATCGACACAAAAATGACTATTTACCCTGATCAAAATCATGGATGCTGGGGCAGAGCTGTAAGAGAACCTGGAATGCTTGATTGGTTGTTTAGCAAATCACTTTACTAAATCTCAAAAATGAAAAATATTTATATCCCCACTATTGTAACCATCTTTATTTTTTGTACACAAATCCATCATGCTTTTTCACAAAACAATAAAGCTTATACATTCGGGTTGGGAAAATCCCTGATTTCGGAAAAAACAGACACAAACTTGATTTTAACTACTGAATTTTCAAAAATTGAGATAAAACCAGTTAATGATGATATTATTCGTGTGAGAGTTGCAATTGATAAAATTTTTGAAAACGACTATTCATTCAGCGTCTTACCCCAAGGATCAAAACCTAAGTGGACAATGACTCAGAATAAAAATGAACTTATTGTACAAACTCAAAAAATTAGGCTAAGAATAACTAAAAGTCCTGTATTGCTTCAATTCTTCACCATGGACAACAAAGAAGTAATCAGTAATGATACATTTGGGCATAGTTATTCTGCAAATGAAATCGGTTGCTATTTCAAACTACATCCTGACGAGAAATTCATTGGGCTTGGCGAAAAAACAGGTAATTTAAATAGAAGAGGACAGGGATACGTCAACTGGAATACCGATTGTTTTGGATACACCAATGATTCAGATCCGTTATACGCATCAATTCCTTTTTATATTGGAATACACGATTCACTGACATATGGAATTTTTTTAGACCAGACAACCAAGTCAAATTTTAATTTTGGAGCATCAAATGATAGATTTTCATCTTTCTCTGTTGAAGGAAAGGAATTGAAATATTACTACATTTCGGGTAAGAATATTCCTGAAATACTATACAATTATACTGGGCTGACCGGCAGGACACCAATTCCACCTAAATGGAGTTTAGGTTATCATCAAAGCAGGTGGAGTTACTTTCCGGACAAAGAGGTCATTTCTTTGGCAAGAACTTTTAGAGAAAAAGATATTCCACTTGATGTAGTTCATTTAGATATCCATTATATGGAGGATTATAAGATATTCACATGGAATAAGAACAGGTTTCCACAACCTGAATCTTTGCTTTCAGATTTAGAAAAAATAGGG
>JAEUUM010000129.1 GCA_016787375.1 Saprospiraceae bacterium | reverse complement strand
CGGCCAATGAAAGGCAGAATCTAATTTGATCGAATTTTCCTTCTCAATATTCCCATTTATATTTGATTTAAATATGTACATTTTTAATTTGGAATTACCAAGAGCTCCGAAATATATTTTATCACTTTTGAACATAATGTTGGGAAGGGAATATATGCTATCAAAAATTGCTTTGTTTTGCAAATTTCCTTCAAAATCTGTTTTTATCAACCCCAAGTAGTATCTACCATTCGGCAAATTTCCAAAAAATTGTAAAACAAAATTATCCTTTCCAATTAAAGTTCTTTGCCCTCCTTCTATATCATCAAAAACATAATAATTCTTACTAAAGTTCTGGCATTTTGCTTCTGGAATTAAAAAACATATTATTATAATATATAATAAAAATTTCATACCACTTGTTTATTGTTGATAAAATTGAGGGATTAAGGCACAATTGCCTTAATCCCTATTATTTGACTGTATTAGTTTTTGAAAAATTTTAATACTTTGATGGTTTCTCCGGGCTTAATTAGATTTACTACATATAGTCCAGAGTTTAGAAGGGTGTTATTAATATTCGTTTCTGTTACTTGTTGCCTTAATTCAGTACTCAGCAGTTCTTTGCCAAATACATCCAGTATTTTGACCAAAGAGTCTGATTTTTTAGAAAAGAGATTTTGCTTATTCCGGATGAAATAAAGAGAGTCCTTTAGTGGTCTCAAGAGGCATTTAGTTTTTGGTTATTTTTAGAAAAATCTACCAAATATATCCTATTCCAAAATCATTGTCAAGTAAATGTAACAGTTTGTCGGTGATTTTACATTATTTTGCTTAATTGCGGAACTGCAGAATTGCGGAATCGCTGAACTGCTGAATCGTTGAATCGGTTCAACGAAGATTCGGTCAACCAAAATCATGGAACTTCAATTCGTAATTCGTAATTCGTAAATTGTAGGCTTTGAATTGTACAATCAATTAATCACAGGCATTTTTCCATTATTTCAAACTGCATATTATCATATTTAATTTTGATAAAGCTAATTTGGCATTGTATTTAATGCATTTTCTTTTCTATATTTACGCCCTGCAAAAAGCAGCATTCTTGAATTAAATAAAATTTTGATGCGTATAGGAATTCCTAAAGAAACCAAACAAGGAGAAAAAAGAGTAGCTATTTCGCCTGATGTTGTGAAGATATTGCTAAAAGCAGGATTTCATTGCAACATTGAATCAGATGCCGGTTTAAATGCCTCGTTTACAAATGATGCATATACCTCTGCCGGAGCTACAATTGTTTCAAGCGCCAATGAAGTTTATACTACTTCTGACATCGTTTTGAAAGTAAATGCCCCAACCGTTGAAGAAGCCTCTCAAATGAAAGAAGGAATTTGCCTTATTTCATTTCTGTACGCTTACACCATACCGGATGTTGTGGCTACCCTTAACCAAAAAAAGATCACCTCGTTTGCAATGGATGCCGTTCCTCGTATTTCTCGGGCACAGAAGATGGATGCACTATCTTCCCAAGCAAATCTTGCCGGATATAAGAGTGTTATTTTAGGCGCCAATTCTATGGGGAAAATATTCCCTATGCTAATGACTGCAGCCGGTACCATCACTCCATCTAAAGTCTTAATTTTTGGTGCAGGTGTGGCGGGTCTTCAGGCAATTGCCACTGCCAAAAGATTAGGTGCAATAGTCGAAGTAACCGATGTACGCCCTGAAACCAAAGAGCAGGTAGAATCACTGGGTGGAAAATTCCTATCTGTCCAATCAGCAGCTGAAGTAAAGATCGAAGGTGGCTATGCAAAAGAAGTTTCAAAAGAATACCTTGAAGCCCAACAAGAACTGATCAAAAAACACATTAAAGACGCCGATTTAGTAATCACAACCGCTTTGGTAATCGGGCGAAAAGCTCCGGTTTTGGTTACTGAAGAGATGGTTAAAACCATGAAGACAGGTTCTGTAATTGTAGACATGGCAGTTGAATCCGGAGGAAACTGTGAAATAAGCGAAAAAGGCAAAACAGTTAACAAGTATGGCGTTACCATAATTGGCGAAACCAACCTGCCAAGCTTATTGCCGTTTAATGCAAGTGAACTTTATGCAAAAAACATTGCTACCTTTTTAGTACATATTGCTAATAAAGATGGATTCATCTGGGATTCAGAAGAAGAAATTGCAAAAGGCAGTCTGATCACCAAAGACGGAAATTCAGTTCATCCAAGTATTGTCAACTAAATCAACTCAACATTTAATTTTTTTATCATGAATGATATTTTGAACTTTATTGCTGATAACAGACAATTGATTTACATAATTATTTTATCAATATTTGTTGGTGTCGAGGTTATAGGCAATGTACCAACCGTTTTACACACTCCTTTGATGAGTGGAGCCAATGCCATACATGGAGTAGTTATTGTCGGTGCC
>JAEUUM010000106.1 GCA_016787375.1 Saprospiraceae bacterium | reverse complement strand
TTTATTGGTCGGATTGACATCTGCATACGTATCAGAAAATTGATCATAATATCCAAAATAAACCACCACAAATGCTAGAACGAAAAGTACAGGAAGTATAAATCGCTCAATTCTGAACCGTTCATTGCTGGCTTGATATGGTTCAGTCGGAAACAAAAGTAATAATCCGAATAATATAAAAGTCGGATAAACAAACGATCCGAGCAGTATCAGCAGCACATTGACAATGAGATGATTACACAAAAAATGGTATGCAACCATCATACCCAAAGCAAAAGCTCCAACATCTGTAATTATCGGATTGAAGCCGGGCATTTTTAATATTGGGTAACACCAAAACAATGCAGTTAAACCTAAAAATTCAAATTCGGGCGTCAAATTAAGCTTTCGGCTTATCAAGATAAAATATCCAAGAGCTATGAGCAAAAGTATTAAGTTGAGCATTCGAAATCCCGCTACAACGTTTGGTACTGTGAACGGGATATTGAGTGCTACCATCGTTTTATTTAAAATCACCGATGGTAATATCCGTTGAAACCGATACTCGTTGATGGCTTTTTGTTTAATCGATTCATCGAAATGGGCTGTATAAGAAGCGTAAAGCCTGCCGTCCCACCCGGCACCTTGATTTACTTCAATCAGTTCTCCTTTATAGTTAAAAACCAAAAGAGCAATTGTTATTAATACACCTGAAATCCTATATACATTCATTGCCAAAGTTTTTAATTGTTTCACAAACATAAGAAAGCTGGTCGTCATTCATTCCAACAAATATGGGCAAACTCAGGCACTCTGTAGCAAGTTTTTCTGCAATAGGTAAACTACCTTTTGGGATGCCTAAATGTTGATAAGCATTTTGTAAATGGGGCGTAACGGGATAATGAATCAGCGTTCCTATGCCTTTTTCATCCAAATACTTCTGAAGCTGGTCTCTGTATGAGGTTCTGATCACAAAAAGATGGTAAACATGTGAGGCGTTTTTATGGGTTTGGGGCAAATTTAACCAATTGCAACCGGATAATCCGGTAAGGTAGCTTTCAGCAATTTTTTTTCTTTCAGCTGTCCAATCATCGAGTTTTTTAAGTTTTACTGACAAGAATGCAGCCTGGAGTTCGTCGAGTCTTGAATTCATTCCCAGTACATCATTGTAGTATTTTTTTGGACTTCCGTAATTTCTCCAGGTTTTGGCGAGTTGTTCAAGTTCAGCCGAGTTTGTGGTTATGGCCCCGGCATCGCCCAATGCTCCCAGGTTTTTACCCGGATAAAAACTTGTTCCGTTTATGTCACCCCATGAACCGGTCATTTTACCGTTATATGCAGCACCTTGCGACTGAGCATTGTCTTCTATTATGTATAAATTATGCTTTTTAGCGATTTCGACAATCATGTCCATTTCACAGGCTTGACCGTACAGATGCACAGGCATGATTGCTTTTGTGCGCGGAGAAATTTTTTCTTCAATTCTATTTACATCAATGTTGTAAGTATTTGGGTTGGGTTCAACAAAAACAGGTTTTGCTCCCACAAAAGAAACCGCCAAAGCAGATGCGATATAGGTATTTGAGGGTACAATAACCTCATCACCTTCACCAATATTTAAGCATTTTAAAGCTATATGCAACGCATCCAAACCATTTCCTACACCTATACAATGAGCTACATGGTTGAACTTGGCATAAGCCTCCTCAAATTTCTTTACTTGTTCACCCAGCACAAACCACCCGCTGTCGTAAACCGACTCCATGGCAGCCAATATTTCGGATTTGAGAGGCGCGTGCATTGGTTCGAAACTTAAAAAAGGTACTTTCATTTTATTTTTATAAATCGTATTCAAATGTTTCATAACAGACACCTCTGCCTCCAAAACCTTCTTTTTGAAAAATCAGAGATTCATTGAGGAATTGACCATTCTGCTCAGTAGATGAACCTAGGTCGAAATACTTTTTGTGTTTAAATTCGTGGTTGATCAAATAATCAAGTATAAAATCCAGGGCACATCTGTCTTTCCCCTCCTCGTTTACAGAAATATACTGAGCGTGAGCCACCATATCTGATTCGTAAATAACGATGCCTCCCAGGCAAACGCCATATCTCTCAGCGGTAAATAAATGGATATTGTTTTGAAAAATGGACTGAAGTCTGGTAATCTCCTCAAAGCTGTGCACGGGCTTAGCTCCAAACTTTTGTTTAAGATTTTGTTCTAAAATATCCCAGAATGCTTTCCATGAAATATTTTTATTGATAACCAACTCTTGTTTTTTAGATTTATTGATGGCACTTTTTCTGGAACGGTGAAAGACAAATTCCTCCTGCAGAGCGATTGTTGTAGAAATGTTGCAAGCGATCATTTTGGCGTGGTTTCTAAAAAGTAAATACTTTTCTTCATCTATGGGTTGTTTGCCGTAGATGTAGGGTATTTTTTTAAAAACCACTGTTCGGAGTCCCAAATCTTTGAGAAAATTATTGACAGATTCGCCTATTTGGAGAAGCACTTGGGTAGTTATGCCAGATTGAGTAATGATGCCCCCGAAGGTAAGTCCTTGATGTGTGTAAAAAACATCTTCAATTTTATTTGCAGGAATAACCGCTATTAACTTGCCTTTGGGGTCGTAAATCATAATGGAAAAATCACAGAACCTATCTGAATGGTAGTCCATGTATTGGCGTAAAAACAGAAAAGTTCCGTTACGGGAAGATAAAATAAAATCATCCCATTGCCTGGAGTCTTCTGTTTGATATTTTTTTATGATAAACATGAGTCAATCAGACCATTTTTTTCATAAATATATCATTATCATCCCGGTGATAAATTTCAAAGCCATATTTTTCGTATAATTTAATTGCTCTGGTGTTTTGTGTCCAAACTTTAAGAATTATGGTTTGTATTTTTCGATTTTTAGCCTCACCAAATACAAAATCCAATATTTTTGTTCCTAATCCCTGGTTCCAAAACTTTTTTTCACCGATATAACCCCAATACTCAGCCTCTGATGAAGTAATATTTTTTAGACCGCAAGCACCAACCGGTAAACCTTCCATTTCAATTCCCCAAATCAAATAGTCAGACTTCGATGCTAATTTTTCAAACCATGCCCTTTGGCTTTCTTTTGTAAAATCGGGTGTTAGGGTTAATTGTTTAATTTCAACATCATTAAGCCATTCCCAGCTTTTTGAAAGATAGATTTCATTGTATGGTACAAACTCCGGATTAAAATTCATTAATGTTAATCTTTCGAATTTATCAAAGATTGAAAAACCTGGTATTCTCGGATGTAGTCAGACTCATCGTAATCGGAGGAAGCAAAAACAATTTGAATAGCATTATGAGAATATTTCATAACATGCCATGTCATCGCGGGAATGTATAAACCGACAGTAGGTGATTCAAGCACATGTTGAGAGACCGTTCCATCAGCCTCTTCCAGGTCAACGATAATTTTACCGGCAGCTGCTATTAATACCATCTGCGTATTGTGATGGGCGTGTCTGCCCCTGGTCACCGCCTCTGGTGTATGATAGGTCCAGAAAGTACGTTTTACTTCAAACGGTAAAGCCTGCGCATATTGATTTACAGCTATGTATCCTTCGGCCGGATTACCAAAAGCGGGGAAGTTGATTACATGTGGTTTAACAGCGTTCGACATATTGTATTTTAACGAATATGAAACTCAATAAGTTTCGAAAGCCGGTTCTCATCAGTTATTGCGCTCGAGCACTATCAGATATTCCGGACCCTTTGGTTTGTAAGGCAATGCAGCAGCATCCCATACATATTCAGTTTTGGAGTTATCCACAATATCTGCATAGCCAATTGGGTGGTAATTTTTTTTGAGCTGATCGTATCCCCAGTCAATGAACGCAGTGTTGCCATTTTTGGGTACCGACCATGAGTATGGATGTTGAACCCAAACTGCATATTTTGGATTGGCTTTTGCGAAATCTTTTTTGAATTCTTCAGACCAATCTTTAACTATTGGATGCCCTTGTACAAGGTTGCCGCAGTAAAAATGCCTCGAAGGGGCATCTTTTTGCGTGTACATGTAAATTTGTGGCTCTGAGCCAAAGACTACCAAGCCATCCTCTTTTTTCATTTTTGTATTGAGAAAATCTGATACTTTTCTTGATTCAACGAACGGATTGGTGCCATATACCGCTCTTACTACTTTTTCAGGATCACTAATGAAATAATAATCTTTGTTGGTATTCAAGCTTATAAAAAAAACACCACACAGCAAGAGTAAAGATATGAATTGAGGATTTTTAAGAGTGCCGGTTTCTTTTAATTTTTCGGTTACTATAAAAATTGCAGCAGCAAAAAGCACAGCAATCGCTGGTAAGAAGTGGATCCAGTAATGACCATAAAACCTTAGTCCGGGTGCTATTGATAACAAGGATAATACTAAAAGCAAAGTCAAATTGATTTTTAAAAATAGATTCTTACTAAGCATCCAAAATGCTAATATCCCGGCAAATGCAGGATACCAAATTATCTCGTAGTCGTATTTGATAGCTGAAAACCTGTTTTGCAGATAACCCATACCTCTTGAAAATTCAATACTCGACAAGTATTGTGTTTTGGGATACTCATAAATAAAAAATATAAAATCCTTAAATGAGCCATTTGCAACCAATATTCCCAAAACCAGCGCAACCGGTATAATAACGCCTGACCCAAAGAGTAAAACCGGTTTCCAAAGCCCTGCAATCCCTTTATCTTTTTTGATTAAAAAATGGTGTAAAATAATGGCCAATCCCGCAAAGGCTATAAAAAACATGGTGTTTTGTTTAATCAACAATGCCCAACTCAACAATGCACCGGACAAAAGCCACTGCCAACTTTTATTGTCTTTAAATGCTTCCCATAAAATCCACAATCCCGGAATTAAAAATAAACACAACAAGTGTTCAGACTGTATGGTCAGACCACTGGCATGTGGAGAAGTTGAAATGATGCTGTATGCTACAGCTGCTAGGGTGCCGGCTGCAGGATTTAGCATTCTTTTTATCCATAAAAACATAAAAACGCTAGTGAGAGTACTTACTAAAAAAAAGCCAACATGAAGACCTGCAACTGTTGAACCAAATAGTGCAACCATCAAACCATACATGTAATACAAGGCCGGTGGTTTCATTTCATAAAAATACGAATATGGCTTTTTGCCCTCAGTAAGTAACTTACCCATATATGAGTATGTTCCTTCATCCCGTTCAAAAGACATATCTTTAAAATTGAGCCTGATAAAAAACATAATGAGTAAAAATAAAACCAAAAGACCTATAGAAATCTGCAAGGCATACTTGTCAAAGTTTACTGCTTGAGATACAGATGCCGGTTTATTGGGTTTTTGTGTTCTTGAGTTGGTTGGTTTTTTTGCCATTTGGTTTAAGTGTTTTCTAAAATAAAGTAGTATCCGAAAACCAGTTTCTGTCGTGTTCTTGAATTCGGGTTCTTTCTTCTATTGTTTTTTCA
>JAEUUM010000092.1 GCA_016787375.1 Saprospiraceae bacterium | reverse complement strand
GAGCAGCTTGTATTGCATTTTAATTATTGTTTAAGTTTTAAAGTCTGGTGAAGTTGCAGTTGTAATGGCAAAAATCCCGATGGCTATCGTCCCGATAGTTATCGGGATGATTTAATCCCAAAAATCGCTTTTTGCCAAACGCCGGTTAGGCATTCGTGCTTTTCAATTATTAAGTCCATATAATTGGATTTCCTGTCTCAAGTGAAGCGTTTATTAGTCTTTTTAATGGTTCAATGATGTATTTGTATTCAGTCGCCAGAGGGGCTACTTCCATGTCAACAATAAAATCAAAATCTTGAATAGCTTGTTCTTTTCCGTCAGGATGAATATTTGTTGTGCCCTTATACTGTTTTTTTGTTGGGTTGTCAATGAATTGGAATTTGTTCTTGCCTAAAACAACCTGTTTGAAATTCTTTGAGCGAAAAACCAACGTTGAGCTTCTCCTCCAGAGAAACTCTCGGTTTTGAATAATGAAAAAGCCGTCTTTGTCAATTCCATAATTTTCCCTGTTGTTTCCAGTCCATATAAAGATAAATGAATGATTTTCGTTAGTAGACCATATTATCTCTCCAGTATTTAGTCTTAGAATTACTTTCTTTTCGCCGGTTTTTTCCTGTTCTATGTCCTTCAATTCTTTTAATACTTTTTCTGCGTAGGCAGCAGGGAGGGTTCCGCCATTTGAAACCGGCAAATATTTTGTAAGTGTGGGAAATCGTTTTTCTCCTCCGAAATCCTGCAGCATTGTTTTGAAAGCTTCCATGCCGGACGTATTAGCTAAATGTTCACTGGCGAATCTCATGTCTTGATGAGGGCAAGCAGTTCTTTTCCAGTCATCAAATTCTTGATGTCTCTTGAGGTACTCGTCCTTGTCTTGGTTGTATGTTAAATCCAAGTCCAGATATATTCCTTCCACATCAATTTTCATAAAGCCTTTATAGGGAGGTTCTTTAGTTTTACCTTCCTTAAAGCAGTTACATGTGACAAAAGCATCGTATCCCATTTCGATTTTATTGCATGATGTCTAGTCTTCTGGTGCTTGGCGTTCGGGCGGTCCCGATAGCTATCGGGACGATAGCTATTGGAATCGGAGCACAAAGCTTCAATTTACTACTAAAGCTCATTAGAAGCACTAAGCCCCATCCCGAAAACTTTCGGGATTGATACGAGGTTGAATGTTCATCTCGATAATTATCGAGAAACCATGTCAACCCCCATTGAGTCAAACGTCTGTTACAAGCTGCCATTTCTCAGTGCCTTATGTTCATATTACTTCTCACTTGTCTTGCGGAGTTCTGTTAATACATTATTTCCTTCTTCAAATAATTTTAGCCAAGCAGATGAATTGTTTTCAAAGTTTTTCATTTGCTCTTGACCAACGAAAACACCTTTGTTTGTCAGCAAGTAAAACCTTACTTCGTCGGTCGATGGTAAAGGAGTAGTTTCTGTTTTAGTTGTCTTGTTGAGAAATGTCTGAGCTAAACTTACAAACTGTTTGGCTGCGCTATTTACATTTTGATGTTGTCCGCCACTGATAACACCACCGCCTGTACTTAAATACAAACTTGCGTCACCAGTCTGATATGAAACTGTTGTCGCTGTTGCACCGCCCATTTCCCAATCCATAATTACTCCGTAAACAACTGTCTTGTCGTTCGGTAATGAAAGTCCAAGTTGTTCGGGTGTCGCTGTAAACGCCATATCTCTTAAACCTTGAAATGGACTTTCACTTGTTTCTGAATTGTCATTTTGATTTGGGTCTGTTCCCCAACCATCAAATTCACAGTCAAACTTATAGCCGAGTTCACACATTTTTTTTGTCCACTGTTTTACAACTTCTTCTGCCATTTTCATTTTAGTTGTCCAGCCAGTCACTATAAATAAATTCTTGTCGCT
>JAEUUM010000086.1 GCA_016787375.1 Saprospiraceae bacterium | reverse complement strand
ATTGTTACGCCTCTTTCAGCAGATTCAAAAGGGATGGCTGTAATTGAAAAAACAGGTAAAGGTATAAGGGTTAAAGAGTTGGCAGGAGGAAAAGGAAATTATTCATTCGACTGGGAGGTTAAATGTGTCAGAAGTGGTCATGAGAATTTCCGCGTAATAAGATCTTCTGATGAGTTGCAGTATCCAAAACTGACAAAGAACACAGAAATACCAACTTTGGCAAAACAACCAAATAAAAGCAGATAGTATTTCTTCTCTTATAAGCAGTTTTACTAATTCTAATTGTGGAAGGATAGATAAATTTATCTATCCTTCCACCTTTTCGCACCTGACTTTTTTCAAGTAAAACACTTACCCGCCATATTTTTAAGAAAATTCTCAATAAATTTTGGTTTAATTCCAAATAATCTTTGGTAGAATTCGTAAAACCATTATCTTTGCGACGAATTTCAAAGAGCTATTCATTATTACTAAAAATCAAATCATTTTATGGCTAATATTGGTCACATTAAGCAGATCATTGGTCCGGTTGTAGACGTTTCTTTTGACAACCCGGGTTCATCAATTCCTAAAATTTTAAATGCTTTGGTAATTAAGCGTCCTGGTGGCGATCTTATACTAGAGTGTCAAAGACACTTGGGCGAGGATAGCATCAGAGCAATTGCAATGGACGCAACCGACGGTCTCACAAGAGGAATGGAAGTTATAGATACAGGTGAGCCTATCGCTATGCCTGTTGGAAACGATATTCGTGGTCGACTTTTCAATGTGATTGGAGAAGCGATTGACGGTATTGGTGAAGTATCAAAAGAAAACCGATACTCAATTCATAGAAATCCACCAAAATTTGAAGACTTATCAACGGAGTCAGAGATATTATACACAGGTATCAAAGTTATCGACCTCATCGAACCATATTCAAAAGGAGGTAAAATTGGATTATTTGGTGGTGCAGGTGTTGGTAAAACAGTATTGATCATGGAGTTGATTAACAACATCGCCAAAGGTTATGAGGGAATGTCTGTATTTGCAGGTGTTGGTGAAAGAACTCGTGAAGGAAATGACTTGTTACGTGAAATGATCGAATCAAACGTAATAAAATATGGCGATGAGTTCAAGGAAAGTATGGAACATGGCGGATGGGATCTTTCTAAAGTTGATAAAAAATCTTTGGCTGAATCTCAGGCAACATTGGTTTTTGGTCAGATGAATGAACCACCTGGTGCAAGAGCAAGAGTTGCTCTCTCTGGTCTTACAGTTGCAGAATACTTCCGTGATGGTGATTTAAATGATCCAACAGGAGGAAAAGATATACTTTTCTTTATCGATAATATATTCCGGTTTACTCAGGCAGGTTCTGAGGTGTCTGCTCTCTTGGGTCGTATGCCTTCAGCTGTGGGTTATCAGCCAACCCTTGCAACAGAGATGGGTCTTATGCAAGAGAGAATTACCTCTACAAAAAGAGGATCAATTACTTCTGTTCAGGCTGTATATGTGCCTGCGGATGACTTGACTGACCCTGCTCCGGCAACTACTTTTGCTCACCTTGATGCAACAACAGTACTTGACCGTAAAATTGCTTCTTTGGGTATATATCCTGCAGTGAATCCGCTGGATTCTACGTCTAGAATCCTTGATCCAAAAATCATT
>JAEUUM010000609.1 GCA_016787375.1 Saprospiraceae bacterium | reverse complement strand
TTTAAGGCTTTGTCCCTCTTTTCGTTCAATTGCTGTCCAATTTGCATCAAAACGGTCTATTTCGCTGATTAGGTTTATAAGCTTCCAATCAATATTCAATTTAAAATTATATACTCCAATATCCATTTGATACGATTTGATACGCAAAGATACGATTGTAATCTAATATTACAAGAAAATTTTGATACGTTTCGATACGTTTTGATACGACTATGATACGAAAAATGTAATTGTTTCTCAGCAGTTAAATTCTAAACAATGTTTTGTTACGCCTTGCTTCTAAGATTTTTTAGCTACCCGAAGTTAGCGCTTTCGAACTTGTCTGACCTTTTGCAATTAGCACTTTACTGTCACTTAGGCAGCAACTTGGTTAGAAGCACGACTTGTCCCACCTTAGCGAGAAAGCTTTATTTATCTAATCAACCACTACTTTTGGTATGTACTGTCAGTTGCTGGGCGATTTCTTTATAGTACTTCTGGATTAGCAATATTTGTCGGGTTACCTTTGATGAAATTTATAACATTTTCAAATGCTTTTCCAAAATACAACTCGTAAGCATTTTGTTCGACGTAACCTAAATGCGGTGTACAAATTGCGTTTGATAATTTCAGAAACTCAAAATTTGTGTCATAAATTGGTTCGTCTTCGTAAACGTCTAGTCCGACAAATGTCGGTTTACCAATTGCCAAGCATTTTAATAGTTTTCCTTTTTCAATCAGTTCAGCTCTTGCTGTATTTATTAATATTGAATTATCCTTCATTGATAACAAATCACTTTCTTTAACGATTCCAAATGTTTCCTCACTAAGTCGTAAATGTAAAGTTATAATGTCGGCCGTTTTGAAAAATATTTCTTTGGTTTCAGCTATTTTAAAACCATCCTTTGATGCGCGCTCTCTTGAAGTTTCGCTTCCCCAAACCAATACTTCTGCCCCAAAGACTTTGGCATATTGAGAAATTTTTTGTCCGATTTTACCATAACCCCAAATTCCGATTGTCTTACCAGAAACCGTCGAACCAATATTTATTTGCCACCTTCCATTTTTCATTCCTTCTATTGCTTGTGGAATTTGTCTGACAGTATTCATTAGTAATGCCCAAGTCAATTCTGCCGGAGCGATTGGTGAACCGATTCCTTCAGCAACGGCAACTTCATATTTCGTGCATTCTGCTAAGTTTAAGTGATTTGAAATTTTACCAGTCTGACTGATTAGTTTAAGATTTGGAAGCAAGGCAAGTAGTTCTGCGTCAACTTTTGTTCGTTCCCTGGTCAATACAAGTATGTTTGTGTCATATAATTTTTGTGCTAATATTTTAGTGTCTTTTTCTGAACTATTTAATATTTGTACATCATGATTTTGTAATGTATTAAAACACTTTAATTCTTTGATTACATTTTGATAGTCGTCTAAAATTGATATTTTCATTTATTTGCACTTTTTATTTAATACGGAGTTCCTGACGCTTGCCGCTAAGGTTTTGCTGCTCCCCGAAGGTAGCACTTTCGAAATTGTGCTGACCTTTCAATAGTAGCAATTCACTTTCAATCAAACAGGAACTTTGATAGAAGCACGACTTGTCACGTCTTAGCGGGAAGGCTTGAATCAAACATTGAACGGCCATTTTTGCCAAACCCGTATTAGCAGTTGGTTGTTTCTATCTTTAAATTGTCTTATCTCAAAAAACCGAGTTGTTTCATTATAGTTGTCCTGTCATATACTTGTGTATGCCCACAAACCTTTCCGGCATTGAAGTGGTATATTGTTATACCATCAGCTTGAATTTTTTTATTTGTCGGTGGGCAATCTCCGATTTTACCTGTGTTTGTTCCTGACATAACCCACAGAATAGCAACAAAGTCTCCGTCAGAAATTGCAGTCTTGATGTCAAAGTGTATGTCAGGAAAAGAATTAAACGAATAATTTAGTCTAGTTTTAAATTCGGAATGGTTTAAAGTTTTTCCTTCCCAAGGGTCAGATGTGTCATGATAGATGGTGTATTCAGAAGATACAAATTCAAATATGCTGTCAAAGTCCTTTTCGTTCCAAACTTTTTGCATAAATTTTCTAAGTGTTGTTTCGTTGTCCATTTGTCTGATTAAAATTGTCAAATTGTTTGCTTGTTGGTGTCGTCTGCATTAATGACTGATGGGGATTTACTGCTTTTGCATTACGGCAGTTAGCGGTTCGGGTTTCTTGTCTATCGTTTATAAATTGTCTAGTTGTCAGCACGTTTGTAATGAAGTTGAATTAGTCCCTTTTCAAATGATTTTACTGAAACAAGTTTTAAGTTTTGTTCAGGTCTGTCGTCTTTGAAAAGTTTTGTCCCCTTACCAACTAATATTGGTATGACAGAAATAATAAACTCATCAATGAAGTCGCCTTTTAGAAGTTCATTTACTATTTCTGCTCCACCGTCACAAAATATATTATTTCCGTTTTCTGATTTAAGTCTCTCAACAAGTGATTTAAGTTCTCCTGTATAAAATTTTACTGAACCGCTATTTGGTCTTGGTGTTCGTGTAATGATGTAAACATCCTTATCTGCGTGTGGAAAATCATAACCCATAGAAATTACTTTGTCGTAAGTTTTGCGGCCAACAATTACTGTGTCAACTGTTTTCACAAAGTCGGCATAACCATAGTCTTGACCTTCTTGTTCTACAATGGAAAGAAAACTCAGGTCATCATTCGGTTTAGCAATGTAACCGTCTAAACTCATTGCGATGTATAGTATTAATGGTCTTTTGTCCATATTAAGTTTCCAAATAAATAAGGTCTCAGTTTCTTCAGTTTTGACAAAATTATTGTTTTGAAGAACTTTAAACGATGCAGTATTTCTTTTATCTGTGGAAGCAGTGATTGACTTAACTAATGTTTGTCTCTTTGCCCAATCGATAATTCCCCCAACAATTTCCGTCATAAATCCTTTTCTCTGAAATTCATCATGGGTTCCATAGCCAATTTCAATTTCACCGTTTGCATTTGGTTCGCCTAAAATACAAAGGTCTCCAACCATTTCGTTTTTGGTTTTCGAAATTGCTGTCCAAATGGTAGAATACAAATAATTCTTTGTCTTGTCAGCCACGTTTGGAATTATTGTGTTTTCCAAAGCTTCTTTTAACTCAGCAGAAATTGTTCTTGATGATTTATTTAAATTCAATTCAGCTTCCAGGGAGTTGTCACAGTTAGCATATTTCACTAATTGTTCATAGGTCAAAGGTTGTAAAATGAGTCTTTTCGTTTCTATCATTTTTGTCACTATTATTTTGAATTCTCTCGTGTCATTTTAGCCTTACTGCAAACGTTTTGCCTTTTCTCGTCAGTTGCGAACTTTGGGACTACATATTTTCCCTTAAGATAAAAATTCTTGCTGAACGAAAAAGTGAAGATTTAACCAAATTCCCAATTGCGAGAAACGGCTGTTGAACAAAACCTCCGATAGCAAAGCCCAAGAACCCCAGCTTCTTCTCCCAAGATAAGCAGCTTTCGGTGCAAGTGAATCATTCAGAAACTAAATTTTCTAAAAAGCGAACTACTACCCCTGTATTTTACCGGCGAAAAATTTGGTACCTGGAGTCTGGTGGTGTATGTAAATGTCGGAATAAAATTTGCCATCCGAAGCTTAATTAAAATTTAATCGCCAAAAGTATACTATACATTTATGTAAATCTATGCCCATGATATGAAACAGGCAGAATGATCAAAACCTTGAACTTCAAAACGAATGCACCGCATGTTATCAACGAATAGAAAAACAAAAGTTCAAAAATGCTTGCCTAATGAATTGTTTGGATGATTTCGAACAGGAATTGCTATAGTTGGTTAGGTCGCTTTAGACTAGTTAACATCGATTTAAAAACATCAAAACTTTGTACCAGAAACTATTCGACCATTGGGTGGACACGTAAATCTAAAAAAACAACTGTCCACTATCAACTGTTTAAACAATTTCAAACTTCATAAGGTGCAAAATGCCTTCTCTCTTTTCAACACTTTTAATTGCTGAAGATTTATTCTATATTTCAGCATCTTAAGTATTGACGATGATTTCAGTATCTAAAATACTGACGATTTTCTTGCAAAATGTCAGCATCTAAAGAACTTAAAACGAAGTTCAAAAGTCGCTGCGCAGCGTTTAGGTCTTGTATTTTGATGTCAGTTCTTTACTTTTGCTATTTAGTGGGCTATCCATAAAGGATCTTCACATCAAATGTGTATTATAATTTTACCTTATTTCAATAATTTACAAAAATCGTTTTGCGAAAGGGAATAACAATTTATTTCTCAATATTATTGGAAAAATCCTAACAAAACTGGGCATATAGGTTATGATTCGGAGTATTATTGTACTAATAAATAGCTCATTACCTATTTTTTTATATAAATCTGTTTTGTATTTTTTGAGACTTTCTTCGCTAAAATCATTGATTTCATGAGCCTTTATAATTGTGTTAGCAGAAATAAAACCGCTTTCAATAGCATTACTAATTCCGTCACCAGATTTTGGATCAATTAAAGATGCTGCATCCCCAATCAATAAAAAATTATTGCCGAACAATTTTACTCTTCTTGAACCCAATGCCAAGCCAAAACCTTTAACCGATGTTTCCATTTTAGCACCTTCAAATCTCTTCCTCAATTCTGGATTTAGGGATATTATTTCATTTAAACTATTTCTTAAGTTAATTTTGCGTTTAGAAATTTCCTCACTC
>JAEUUM010000600.1 GCA_016787375.1 Saprospiraceae bacterium | reverse complement strand
CCCTCTCCATTTGTTCAGGAAGTTCTTCCTCATTATTCACAACTCTCATTCCTTTACCTCCGCCTCCCGCAGACGCTTTAATCAATACTGGAAAGCCAACACTTTTTGCTATATTGATTGCTTCAGTTTTATCGACAATGGCTTTGTCCATACCGGGCACCATAGGAATGCCATAGGATTTAACAGCTTCTTTTGCGCCGATCTTACTTCCCATTGTTATGATAGATTCCGGTGACGGGCCTATAAAGCGAATACCGGCATTTGATACTTTCTTTGCAAAATCTGCATTTTCACTAAGAAAACCATAGCCAGGATGAATTCCATCAACACCCAATCCCAGCGCAAGTTCTATGATATGGTCAGCTCTCAAGTACGAATGTGAGGATTGTGCGGTGCCAATACAAACTGCCTCATCAGCAAACAAAACATGAGGGGCATTTCGATCAATGTCTGAATATACAGCAACAGTTTGTATACCCATTTTTTTTGCTGTTTTCATTACTCTGAGGGCAATTTCACCTCTATTGGCTACCAATATTTTTTTCATAATTATTAACTTGATGCAAATTTGAAATAAATACCTGAATTTTAATAATGGGTTGGGATGAATTCCTAAGTTTGTAATATAAAACTCAACAAATAGAAAGATATGGAAAATAATTTCGAGTTTGGGAAACTACTATGGACACCGAATGATCGATTTGCTGAATCAAGTAATTTGACTAAATACAGAAATTGGCTAAATAATGAGTATGGCTTACAATTATCCGATTACGAGGATATGCACCAGTGGTCAGTACAAAATATAGCCACGTTTTGGGAGAGTATTGTCCAATATTTTGAGGTTATTTTTCACTCAGGTTATGATTATGTTTTGGATGATTCTCCAATGCCACATGTGGATTGGTTTCGGGGTGGAACACTCAACTATGCAGAACATATTTTTAGAAACAATTTTACAACAGAACCAGCCATTTATTTCCAGTCAGAGAAGTTAAAGCTGGATTTTATAACCTGGGATGGTTTAAGAAAGAAGGTAGCGCAATTTGCTTCTTTCCTAACTAAGAAGGGAGTCACATTGGGAGATAGGGTAGTTGCATTTATTCCGAATATTCCCGAAGCGACCATTGCGTTCCTTGCAGCGAACAGCATTGGTGCAGTATGGTCAAGTTGTTCTCCTGATTTTGGGGCTGAAAGTGTGATTGATAGGTTCTCACAAATTTCCCCAAAAGTTTTTATCTGCGCTGATGGTTATTATTATAATGGCCGAGTTTTTCCAAAATGGGATGTGATATCAGAGATTACTACCAGGATTGACTCGATAGAAGTTGTCGTTAATGTTCCATTTATTGGCCAAGAATATCCTACCAGTCTAAAAGATAAGATTGTAAATTGGGACTTAGCAATTGATGGGCAGTCTGAGAACCTAAGTTTTACCGCATTGCCTTTTAATCATCCAATATGGGTTTTGTACAGTAGCGGTACAACCGGCGTTCCAAAAGCAATTACCCACTCAAATGGAGGTACATTGCTTGAGCATCTTAAGTACCTAAGTTTTCATAATGATGTTAAGCCGGGTGAGAAGTTCTTTTGGTATTCAACTACTGGTTGGATGATGTGGAATTATACCAATGCAGCTTTACTTGCAGGGGCATCTATTGTTTTGTATGAGGGAAATCCCGCTTATCCGGATCTGGGTGTTTTATGGAAAATGGCCGAGGAAACCGGACTAAATCATTTTGGCACAAGTGCACCTTATCTGGTTAGTTGTATGAGAAAAGGTATAGAACCAGGCGCACAATTTAATTTACAGAATCTTAGGTCCATTAGTTCGACCGGATCGCCTTTGCCACCAGAGGCTTTTGATTGGGTTTACAAACACATCAAATCAGATATTTGGCTTTGCAGCATGTCAGGTGGAACTGATGTATGTACTGCATTTGTTGGAGGGTGTTCTATTAAGCCGGTTTTTCAAGGAGAAATTCAATGCATTGCTTTAGGTTGTGATTTAAAAGTTTTTGATGATGACGGTTTTGAGATAATAAATGAAGTTGGTGAAATGGTTATAGTTCAACCAATGCCTTGTATGCCGGTATATTTCTGGAATGACCCACAATTTGTTAGATATGAAGAATCTTATTTCGAGATGTTTCCTGGTGTGTGGCGACACGGAGATTGGATCAAAAAAACACCATCCGGTTCTTTGATAATATTTGGTCGGAGTGATGCTACACTCAACAGGCATGGTATTCGAATTGGAACAAGTGAAATTTACAGTGCAGTAAACACCATTCCGGAAGTCAAAGACGCACTTGTTTTAAATTTGGAACTAAGCGGTGGCAGACACTATATGCCTTTGTTTGTAAGCATGAACGAAGGTTTTAGCTATAACGAAGAAACGAGTAATAAAATATGTCATGCATTGAAAACTTTGTATTCTGCAAGACATGTACCCGATGAAATAATTTTAGTAGATGATATTCCCTATACCATCAGCGGCAAAAAAATGGAAGCACCCATAAAGAAAATCCTTATGGGTGTGCCACTTGAGAAAGCGATAAAATTGGATTCTATGCGAAATCCGGAATCTGTTGTTTTTTTTCAGAATTTAATGAAAGAGAAACAATTTAAATGATTTGCTGATTTCTTAAAATCTGGCAGTAACTCCGCCCAGAATATTAAGTCCGTATGTTGGTGTGTTATACCATCTCCTGTATTTGTTATTTGCCAAATTGTTGAGTTGGAAAAACATTCCGAAGTTTTCAGTGAATCTATATGCAGCTTCAAAACTTATGTCGAAGAGTGCGTTATTTTTCTCTGTTTTTGTTGATTCGTAATTTTTTCTGAGTGAAGCGTCAGCTAAATAAAATTCTCCTTTAAGTTTCAACTTGTCGTTCATGGTTAATAATGAAAGACCCAAATTGGTTTCTAAATTGGGCAAATGCCAGGCTTCCGGTTGTTTATCAGTGGTATAAATGTTGTATTTAACCAAACCATTAAATTGCAGTCCTTTTGCCAGGTCTAAAATTATTGTACCATTGACATCAAATATTTTTATATCATCATAAACCAGATCGAAACCATAAGTTTGAACTGAATCATTTATGAATAACGGCATGTTGTTTATTGATTTATAACCTGCTTCACTTTGGTACTGTATGGCGCCAACTTTTCCTCGAATTCCACCATAAAATCTGTTGAATTTTGAGTTTGTCAAAGTCTGGTTTTGGACGATGAATGGATTTTGATTTATCAAACTCTGGTAAGTATTTTTTCTGACATCACCTTGCCAACCACCATAAACTCCCAAGGCATTTCCTGCGATATTAATTGTTGCTTCGATGTCCGGTAAAACCGAAAATTCGTCATCGGTTGCAATTAGGTTCATCCCCA
>JAEUUM010000487.1 GCA_016787375.1 Saprospiraceae bacterium | reverse complement strand
AGCCTTCTCAAAGTCGAGATTCTCAGAAAATTGGTTCATTTCTGAGAGTAAATAATCTTTTACAACTTTAAGATGACCTTTCAGAATATTTTTAATCTGATAGATCTTTTGGTTATAATGTTCTTCAGTTTCGGTCCCAATACAAGGACCTTCACAGTTTTTGATATGATATTCAAGACAGACTGAGAATTTTCCTTTTTCAATGTTTTCCCTTGATAAAGGCAGTTGACAGTTTCTAAGCTGAAACAGGCTTTTAATCAATTCCAACAGCACATTCATGGTATATTTTGAAGTGTAAGGTCCAAAATATTGAGAACCATCACGAACGACCCGTCGAGTAAAAAAAACCCGAGGAAACCGTTCTTTTGTAATACAGATGTATGCATAAGTTTTGGCATCTTTCAGCATCACATTGTATCTGGGCTGAAATTTTTTGATCAGTGTGTTTTCTAGCAAAAGGGCATCGCTTTCTGATTCGGTAAGGGTGTATTCAATGCGATTTGCATGTTTGAGCATGACCCTCGTTTTATATGCATGATTTTGGCTTGAAACAAAGTAAGAAGAAAGTCTCTTTTTGAGGTTTTTGGCTTTACCTACATACAAGATCTCGTCTTCGGCATTAATATATTTGTATATACCGGGATTATCCGGCAAGCCTGAAGCAATTAATCTGAAATCGTCTTGTGTCATGTAGTTTTTAAATGCTATTCAAAATTAGGAAATAAAACGCAAAATGACAATTGGCAATTTCATGTCTTATTTGGGAAAACTTAAGCAAATTATCGGCTTTTCGAAACCAGGTACCTGTTAATTTTTTTCAACAATCCGGGTCCCTCATAAATAAGTCCTGTGTAAAGCTGTACCAGACACGCACCTGCTTGTAGTTTTTCAAAAACATCTTCTGGCGAATGAATACCACCTACTCCAATAATCGGAATCTTGCCACCTGATTTTTGATAAATATAGCGTATTACTTTGGTAGAGGCACTTGCTACCGGTTTGCCACTAAGTCCACCATTTCCTATATTGGTGAGCGTTTTTTTATCAGTTAACAAATCGCTTCTTGAAATGGTGGTATTGGTAGCAATTATTCCGGCTATATTGGTATTTTGAACGATTTCAATTATATCGTCTAATTGTTCTTCTGTCAGATCGGGGGCAATTTTGAGAAGGATGGGCTTTGGTTTTTGTTTAGCTTTATTCAACTCCTGCAAGTGGCTTAATAGTTGGGTTAATGGTTCTTTTTCTTGCAATGCCCTCAGGTTGGGTGTATTGGGTGAGCTGACATTTACCACAAAATAATCAACAAGTTCAAAAAGTTCTTCGAACCCTTTTCTGTAATCTTCAAATGCTTCTTCATTAGAGGTATCCTTGTTCTTTCCGATATTGCCGCCAATAATCAATCCGGGTTTTCGGTTTGAAAGCCTTTTTTTGAGAGCTGCAAGTCCTTCATTATTGAAACCCATCCTATTAATAAGGGCTTCATCTGCCGGCAATCTGAACAATCTTGGCTTTGGGTTTCCGTCCTGTGGCCGTGGTGTTACCGTTCCGATTTCAATGAAGCCAAAACCCAGGTGCTGCATCACATAGAAATACTTTCCGTCTTTGTCAAATCCTGCAGCCAGGCCAACCGGATTCGGGAATTTTATACCAAAAACATTTCTTTGCAACGATGGGTGATTGAAGGCAAATAACGATTTAAGCAAATATTTACCGCCTGGGATGGTGCAAACAATTCGCAAGCCCATGATGGCTATGAAGTGAGCTTTTTCAGGATTGAAACAAAATAAAATGGGTTTTAGTATTTTTTTGTAAAACATTTCTAAAAGTTAAATCAGTTCATCAAGTCTCAAATGCAATCTCTTTCTCAATTCGTCCACTTCCGGGTTAATGGATACCAGTTTATCATATTTTTCTTTTGCTGTCAATGGTCTGGCTTTTACCGGTTTGGCCTCAGGAGCCAGGCTGGTGTCGATTTCAATTTCGATCATCAGATCAGGCATACCAAAACTGTTTCTGATATGTTGAATGATGTCTTTCTCTTGAAGAATTAATTCTTTACCAAGGGTTGTACCTACAGTTGTTACAATGGTTTTATCTTCAATCCTTATCAAGGTAGCTGAAAGTACAGCTTTAACACTTTGACTTGAATGTGCCTCAAGATATTCGTTCCAAGCTTGTTTTAGACTTTCATGGGTAAGTTGCTTTGATACTGTGATGGTCGCTGATTCTTCAAGTATTGATTGTTCGAGCGATGCCAAAGAAATCAAGGAAGGTGTATCAAAAGAAGAACTCGAAGTGGTATTATTTGCAGTGGCAGGTTTTGCATTTTGGGAAGGCAAAATGGGAGTTTGTATTGCAATATCTTGAATTACAGCTGATTGTGTATTGTTTATGTTTGTATCAGGAGTTTTTTTTTCCTGTGTGTTGTCAGATGAATTGTTACCTACCTTGTGTAAATGACGGATATTGGCAAGGCGAAGCAAATGCAATTCAGTATGTAATCTTTTATTACGCACTGTACGGCTGTGTATATCAAAATGGTTGATAATAGCCAGAGCATTCATAAGATCCATTTCAGGGAAAATGGGTGCTGTTTCGAGGTATTTTTTTGTGAAGTCTTCACTTAATTCCAGCAAACCAACTGTCCTTGAATCTTTGCATATCAAGAGGTTGCGCAAATGTTCTGCAAGACCTGACATGAAAATCTCTGATTCAAAACCTTTGTTGGATATTTCTTCCAATAGAAGCAACAAGCCCCCACCATCTTCGGTCATCATGCAATCTGTTGCCCTAAAGAAATAGTCATAATCAAGTACATTGAGGTTATTGATTACATCAAGATACGTTATTTTATTTCCTGCGAAACTGACAATTCGGTCAAAAATTGAAAGTGCATCACGCATGGCACCATCGGCTTTCTGAGCAATGATGTGCAGTGCTTTATCTTCAGCAACGATGTTCTCGTCGGTACAGATAACATGAAGTTGCTTAACAATATCTTTTATTTGAATCCTTTTAAAATCATAAATCTGACATCTTGAGAGAATTGTCGGAATGATTTTGTGCTTTTCAGTTGTAGCCAAAATAAAAATAGCATGAGGAGGAGGCTCCTCCAGAGTCTTTAGAAAGGCGTTGAAAGCTTGTGTGGTAAGCATGTGAACCTCATCAATGATAAAGACCTTGTATTTGCCTTGTTGGGGTTTGAATCTTACCTGATCGGTAAGAGCCCGCATTTGGTCAACACCATTATTGGAGGCTGCATCGAGTTCAAGTATATTAAATGAGGCGTTTTCGTTAAATGCTTTGCAAGAAGAACAAACATTGCATGCTTCAAAATCCGAAGTTGGGGTTTCACAATTGATTACCTTAGCCAATATTCTGGCACAAGTTGTTTTACCTACACCTCTTGGTCCGGTAAATAAAAAGGCATGAGCAAGGTGGTCAGTTTGCAAAGCGTTCTTGAGCGTACCCGACACATGTTCCTGTCCGATGACATCATTAAACCTAAGTGGCCTGTATTTTCTTGCCGAAACAACGAATTGACTCATAGGCTGCAAAGATACTAAGAGTGGTCTAATTTTTATATTACTCTTAGTATTTTAGGAAGATTTCCAATGCAGGATACATTTCATTAACAGTGGTCAAATGTTGTCGATGTATTTGTATTTTGCTTTTTCGCTTCATCATTTGTAATTGCAATTAATTAATACCATGAAAAGTTTCGGGCACTGTGTACCTTTGGGGTCTGAAAACTTAATATTATGTCACAACTCCGTTCTATTAAAATTCGCTCTGCCTTGGTTTCTGTTTTTTCGAAGGAAGGACTGGAACCCATTGTTCAAGAAATGCACAGGCTTGGGATCGAAATAATTTCAACCGGTGGTACCCAAACCTTTGTTGAATCATTAAATATTCCGGTTACGCCAGTCGAAAAATACACACAATACCCCTCAATTCTGGATGGCAGAGTTAAGACTTTACACCCTAAAATATTCGGAGGTATTTTGGCCATGAGAGAAAAAGAGCATCTTCATCAATTGGAAGAATATGATATTACTGAAATAGATATGGTTATCGTTGACCTTTATCCGTTTGAAA
>JAEUUM010000481.1 GCA_016787375.1 Saprospiraceae bacterium | reverse complement strand
GTCAAAGGTTGGACTGGCATGTTGTCCATCAGATGCAGTTCCGGAAATTATATCGATATCGACTTATGTTTCACCATTAGCGGGCGGTAAAAACTGCGTCCGTGATGTTATTGAGAAAGTGCTCAAATTACGTGGCCACTGGATTGATTAAAATGAAATTCCTCCTGGAAACTATCAAAACCTTCAGAATCATTAACTTCGTTATAATAGCATTTCTGGAAATAGTTTTGCACCAACATATAATTGTACGCGAACTCCTTGAGAATGACATCGCTCCAACATTAACACTTTCGCATTTAATTATCCTAATTATTTTTACTATTATATTAACCTGGTCTGGTTATCTTATCAATGATATAACCGATCATTCTATTGATCAAATTAATAAACCCGGCTTAAATCAGGTTAATGCATTGGGAGGATTAAAAAACGCAAAAAGAGTATATTTGATTCTGATCGGAGTAACCATACTAATATCTGTTTTTTTATCAAGTGTACTTCAAAAATGGCAATATCTATGGTTGGTTCCAATACTACTTTTCAGTCTTTGGTTATATTCTACCAAAATGAAAAATCATTTTATACTCGGTAATTTAGGAGTTGGCATTTTAACTTGTATGGTCATCCTATTGATTTGGCTCGCAGAAAATAGCAAAATTAACCAAATCAGGAATCTTGACTCCCTAAATTTGATTGAGTTGATTTTTGCCGGATACGCTATTTTTGCGTTTCTGACCACATGGGGCAGAGAATTGATCAAAGATGCTGAAGACATTGATGGAGATCGGGCCAATGGCTTGAAGACATTCCCAATTGTTTTCGGATTAAAATCAACAAATTTGTATTTCAGAATAATATTGACATGGATTCTAGCATTTTTGATGTTGTTTTGTGCGAACAACTTTGAGCATTTTTCGAATTTTCAAATTATTTTTGGTACATTCTTTATTTTTCTTCCGCTGATTGTTGTGTTTGCATTGTCATTTAAAGCACATATAAAGTCAGACTATTCAAAAATGAGTCAACTTATGAAACTTGTGATGTTTGATGGAATAATTTTTCTTCTCACATTAAATTAATATAAGAATCCCAAACTTTATGAAAATAATACTTGCTTCCAAGTCACCTAGAAGAAAAGAACTCTTGATTCAAGCGGGATATGATATTGAAATATTCCATAAAGAAGTTGACGAAACATACCCAAATGAAATTCCTTTGGAGAAGGTAGCTGAATATTTGGCTATCAAGAAAGCGAATGAATGTGCGGAAGTTATTACTTCAGATAAAATTCTTCTTACAGCTGACAGTATCGTGCTTCATAAAAATAAAATTTATGGTAAACCGACAGATTTTAATGATGCTTACAGGATACTAACTGAATTATCCGGACACACTCATAAAGTAATAACCGGAGTTTGTCTAAAAACCCTGAATAAAGAAATTAGTTTTTCAGGAGTTTCTGAGGTAAAATTCGGATTGCTAGCACCAAATGAAATTGAACATTACATAAACACATGCGAGCCATATGATAAGGCAGGTTCATATGGAGTTCAGGAATGGATTGGGCTATGTAAGATTGAATATATTAAAGGAACCTATACCAATATTATGGGGTTACCAATGAATTTAGTTTACGAAAACCTACTCCGTTTTAAATAAAACATAGGTTTCAGTTTAAAACATCCTCGGATTTGAAAAACAAAGACTTTAACTCAGTAGCATCATCCGGGGCTAATCTGCCACTTAAGATCAATCTTAGCTGTCTGCGTCTCAAAGCGCCTTCATACACTGTTTGCTCTTCGCGTGTTAATGGCAAAACTCCGGGTACTGGTCGTGGTTTCTTGGTATCATGGTCAAGCCCTACGAATGTAAAATAAGCATGGTTGCACATTCTGTTATTTTTGCCTTTGATATCGGCAGCAAAAACTTCTACGGAAATTTCTACTGAGGTATTAAATGATCTGGTGACGGATGCTTGCAGGGTAACAACATCTCCCAAATTAATGGGTTTTTGAAATGAAACATGGTCAACTGAAGCAGTCACAACATGTGCTTCACAATGCTTGCCGGCACAAATACTTGCAACGATATCCATCCAACGCATTAAGTTTCCACCCATTAGATTTCCAAGTGGATTGGTATCATTCGGCATGACCATTTCAGTCATAATTGACTTTGAGTCACTAACTTTTCGAGGTTCTAATTCTTCCATTATTCATTATTTTATCATTACTCCTAGTCTATCAACAATTGGTATGTTGGTAAAGTTCATTTCATCCAGAGAACCTTCCACAAAAATATATCTTTTGTCATACAAATAGCCTCCCAAGCTAAAACTAACCCAAAATTCATTTGTTATTGACAGTAAATTTTTTAGAATAGGTTCAATTTTAACAGCATGCTTTGGGGGAACTTCTTCATAAAAATACCGCATGGTTGATGTTTTGACTTTCTCACCTTCGATTAAGCCATACCCTGTTGAGTTAACTATAACTGATAAAATAGGAGAATCTTTACAATTTATCAAATAAACATCCCAAAATTCATCTTCATCATTTCTCGGAATTATTGCAACTATGATATCTGTAACTTTCAATAACGGTATATCCTTCTTCATTCCATTTTTATAATTCTCTAAGCATATTTCAAGCCAAAGATTTCAGAAAAATGAAATAAAATTTTCAATTTTACCTCCTCAGGATCTATTGACCTTCCCAACTCAAGAGCAAGTGAAGTAACTGCTTTATCATTATCAGCTATTCCACAAGGAATAATATGGTTAAAATAAGCCAAATCCGTGTTGATGTTGAATGCAAACCCATGCATACTGACCCATCTGCTTAAATGAACACCGATTGCACAGATTTTTCGCTTCGGTAATACATCATTTCCTTCAAGCCAAACACCTGTATATTCATTTATCCTCATTGCATCCAGGCCGTACTCTGCAAGTGTCCTTAGAACTACTTCCTCTAGTCCTCTGACGTATTTATGCACATCAGTAAAGATGCGATCAAGGTCAAAAATCGGATAACAAACAATCTGCCCCGGACCATGATAGGTGATGTCTCCTCCCCTGTTTATTTTAAAAAACTCAATTCCTTTTAATTCAAGTTCTTTTTCGTTTAAAAGCACATTATCTATTGATCCACTTTTACCCAAAGTATAAACCGGGTTATGCTCGCAAAATATCAAAGAATGTGGGATTGGTTCATTAAATGGGTCTGTGTTTTTCTTTGCCTGAATCAATTCATTGGCAATTGCTGTTTGTTGCTCCCAGGCAGTTTTATATGAAATTCGCCCCCAATCTTGGACTGAACAGTTTATATCTGGCATACTTTACGCCTTTGGATGATTTAAATTTATAACTAATAACTATAGATCAAAATAAGTATTTTGTTTAACTTAACAACTTAAAGGATATCCTCATCCATTGATTTGCTCTAGATTACTGTCTTCAATGATATATAGTGGTCTTTTCCGAATGTCGTTATTAATACGACTTATGTATTCACCCAAAACCCCTGTTGATATCAGTTGTATGCCTCCAATAAACATGGTACTAATTATCAATGATGTCCATCCGGTAATAACCCTGTGCAAGAAAAAATAAGAGTAAAAGGCATATAAAATGATAAGGAATGCAACAAAGGAGACGAAAAAACCAATTCTGGTAACTGCAGTCAAAGGCATATCTGAGAATGCAGTTACGCCATCCATTGCAAATTTGATCATTTTTTTAAGCGGGTATCCGGTTACGCCATGCTTTCGCTTTTCTCTGACAAATTCTACTTTTGTTTGCTTAAAACCTAACCATGCGATTTGCCCGCGAAGGAATTTGTTGCTTTCAGGCATTTGCTTTAAGCCTTCTATGATTTTTCTGTCAATGAGCCGAAAATCGCCTGTGTCTAAAGGTATGTCTATTGAAGTAATGGCTTTCAATATTCTATAAAATAATTTTGCCGTAAATGTTTTAAATATGTTTTCACCCCTTCTATCAATTCTTTTAGCATAAACCACCTGATAACCTTCACAATATTTTGAATACAGGTCTAATATCAATTCAGGAGGATCTTGCAAATCGGAATCTATTATTACTGCAGCGTTCCCTCGGCAGTAATCAAGACCCGCAGTTACAGCTACTTGATGTCCAAAATTTCTACTAAAATTGATATATTTTACATTCGGGTCTCTTTCACACAATGTTTCTATCTTTTGCATAGAACCATCCTTACTACCGTCATTTACAAAAATTAATTCATAGGACAATTTAAGGTTGGAGCAAACTGCTGTCAACCTTTCATACATCTCGGAAATATTCAACTCCTCATTGTAGACTGGTATTATAACTGATAATTCAGTTTGCAATTTTTTTTCCATTTATTTTAAAGTATATTATGTTTTGTCTGTTACCAATTTGTTCCATTTCATAATGGTTGTAGAGATAGTCTTTCACTTCTTGCTGATAACAAACTACCTTATCATTTTCGGCCAATTTTGCCTTGTCTTTCCATATAAAACTCCTTTTATTTTCATCTAATTGTTTGAGATAAAAATCGATTTGAGGTGCATATCCCTCTCCTAAAAAAATTAAGTCTTTAGATGATTCATGCCCCTTCACTACATCTTTGAGATAATAGCTGATGTTATAAAACTCCTTTTCCCAACTATATTCCTGGGGTAAATATGTTTTATTAACCATCCTCCTATACGGTGTGATGAAAATTAGAAATAGAAAGACAAAGGGAAGAATATTCCATCTTAAAAATGTTGTCTTGTAATTAAAAAGTATTACTACAACAAACCAAATAAAAATTCCAATCAAAATCGCAATGAATGGATACATAGGCACATCATACCATTCAAGCTTGGTCTTGGCAGTTGAAATAACCAGAAAAAAACACACCAGCAATGTTGCACTAAATATTGTTATTCTACGTAAAATTTCATTTGAATGAAACATCCCAATCAAAAAGCCAGGAATTAAGAGTAAATACCAAATCGGGTAAAGTTGAAAATCAATAAAATTAAGGTAATAGTACCAAAAACTTGCTTTGTGTTCTTCAATTACATTCAAATAGCGACCTCCCAGTTCATTTTCAAACACGGCTTTTAAATATCCCGGATTGACAAGCTCCCTTGAATAATAATATACAAAACAAACTGTTACTGGTATTAAAAACCCTATGTAAACATGCTTGTTTTTCAAAATTTCTAAAACCTTTTTTCTGTAAATTGTGTAAATAAACAACCCGGGTAAAAATAATAAGCCCGTTACACTTTTTGCCAAAATTGAAAAAGTTAAGCAAACGAAAAATCCATAAAGCAATGCCTTTTTGTTTGATTCTAAAAACAAAAAATAGAGTAAGCAATAAAGTGTAGTAAAGAGTGTCAAAAGAGAATCATAATCACCAGTGCGAGTAGCGTGAAGATTAACATAACCATGACAAGTGATAAGAACCATGACAACAATAAAGCCGAGATACCATTCCTTAAAAATTCTGTAAAAGAACGTGACAATACCACCACATAATATAAAAGCCGAAATAGCCGATGGCAACCTAATGGCGAGCTCACTAAACCCGATTAGTTTAATAAACAAAACTTGAAGCCAAATCATTAGCGGTGGTTTTGTGTTCCACATATCCGGCTTCCCATCAAAATAAGTTACCAACCAATTACCGTTTTTATGCATTAAATAAGCATTTGACGCCAACCTTGATTCATCATAGATACGGATTGCCAGGTTACCTAAATGACCAAAAAGAGGGATATAACACAAAACAACCAATAGAAGAAATAATAGTAACAGTTGATATCTAAAACTCATAAATCGTTGTCAGAAATTCAAAAAATTATTAGCGTCCAAAAGTAAGGTTTTTCATAAATTAATCTGTAAAACACTTTAATTTAAATACACAACTACTTAGACCTGAAATAATATTTGGAAAGGTGCAACTCTTGACTTTTAAAGATCAATTTTGATTTCAATCAAATTACTTTAATACTTTTCATTAAACATAATTTGATAAATTCCTGGCTTAAACTTGCTAATTTTGCTTGGTTTAAGCTTCATAAAGATTATATTTCACTATCTATATTGATACCATTTTTCTCTGTCCAGAATTTTCCACCTGATCAACATTTCATTTACCTGATGCCTGTGTATGTCCCAATTTGTAGTTTCCCATCCAAGAATCGAACAATCTGAATTGAAAATTATGGGTTCTTTAACTTCAGTTTGCAGCATTCTGATCTTTTCCTTCTGACAAACATTCTCATCGAATTTCAATTTATCTGAAAAATAAAAAATAGCTAAAACTAAAATTAAGCTTGGTAAATAAAATTTCAGTTTCTTTATATCTGTTTTCGTCAAAATGAAGAATGAAGTAAAAGTTACTACCCATACCAAGAAAATATTCACAGGTAATAAAGTATCAAACCTTAAAATATTGGGTCTGTATTGCCTAAATCCACCAAATGGCAACAACAGAATGTAGATTACACAAATTGTTATTCCCAATTTAATAAAAACCAACATCTTCGATTTTTTGGTCTCAGGATTAAGCTTGATAATTGTAAAATAATTTACAACCAAAAGAATCACAATGTATAAGTAAGCAGGTTTGATGGTTAATGTGGAAATAGCTCCATTCAACAATTTCAAATATCTTTCTAAAAGCGGTATAGAATCACCATTTTCAATATTAAATGATCCAATTAGAAATGAATATAAGCTTGTTAAAACAAGAATAAGCATAAGGTAAAACGTTATTTTATCAACTTTACCAATTGCCAAAATGAATTTTCGAATTTTATGATGTAAAATTTTATCAGATGGAATTTTGGATTTTAAATTAAATAACATAATTAATGCCCCCACCATTAAAGAAACAG
>JAEUUM010000477.1 GCA_016787375.1 Saprospiraceae bacterium | reverse complement strand
CCAAACTTCATTGAATTTTTTAACGTGCGTAAACAATGAATCAATTGAAGTATATGCATTTTCCCAACTTTCTCCGGTATTTAGTCCAACAGCATTAATATTTATATATATTCTGTCCGTTTGTGCATTTAAAGCCCCTATTACTGTAAACAAGATACTACAAAAAACAATAATTTTAAAAAGTTGATATTTCACAGGATTATAATTTAAAAGATTATTGTTTAATAAATACCTGATTGTAAATTTGTTCTTGGGTTTTCAATACAATATAATAAACCCCTGAACCAAACTCACTTACCTTATTTATCTTAATTTCTTGACTGCCTTTGATTAGGTTGTGTATAGTTTGAAAATATTGCCTACCAAATATATCCTATTCCAAAATCATTGTCAAGTAAATGTTACAATTTGTCGGGGATTTTACATTATTTAGCTGAATTGCTGAATCGGTTCATCGAAGATTCGGTCAACCAAAATTATGGAACTTCATCAAACTTCAATTCGCATTTCGTAATTCCCCCAGCTCAAATTGTACATCATTTGATCAATCGATGCATATCGGTAGAGACTCAAACCATACAACGATGCATAAACAATCATTCGTTGTTGTGAATAATTGCTTCTGAGAAACTTCTTTTTGAATAAGCTAAAAGATCAATGCAGCAAATTATGCTGATGTACCATTTTTACCAATCCGGCCGAACTGTTAACACCGAGTTTTCTCATGATGTTCTTGCGGTGCACGCCGACAGTTTGATCAGAGATGTATAATTCTTCAGAGATTTGCTTGTTTGTCAAAGCATTGGATATAAGCTTAAGAATCTCCATTTCACGATTAGTGAGATTGTATTTTTTCATGAACGAATCTTGATAGATCGTTTCTGAAGGTTTAGATGCATTTGGCCGATCAGTAACAGCTACACCCTCACCCATAAATGTCTTACCCGCCATCACGTCATCGATTGCTTTGAGGATTTCCTGGGTGCGGCAAGATTTGAGTATATAGCCGTCCACCCCGCTTTTGAATGCCTCGCGAACCAATTTTGTATCTTGATAGATGGTTAATACGATGATGCGCATGTTGGGCATCGTTTGATGAATGGGTTTTATCAAGTCAAGCCCGTCACTTCCCGGTAAATTTAGGTCTAAGAATAAAAGATCTGGATTGAGCAACTTTAATTCGTCTAACAGTTTGTTACCATCAGACACAATTGATTGGATTTCGATTTTCTCACCCAAGGAATCCAAGAGGGTTTTTTTGAGACCTTCTACGAATATAGAATGATCTTCTGCGATGATTACTTTTAGCATCAGTTCAGGGATTTTAATTTGTTAGTATGTTCGCGGACAAATATACATGCCAAAAAAATAAGATGCCAGTTTTTGCAAAATATTTTAAAAGGACTTTCAAAAAAATAATTCTCACGAATCCTAAGAAGAACGTCACACCAAAAAGCAAAATACAACTCTAACTAAACACTGAGGATAAAGAGAAATTCTACAGAAAAGACCCTGCTTTAACATTGGTGACAACTCCTGCACGACACTGAGCAAATTCAAAACCGGGATGAATGCTGAAAGTACCTGTTTCGCCTGCTTTATTCATGGCTATAAACCCAACTTGAAATTCCCTGTAAGGATATTTTTTTGTTATCCGTTTTACAGCCTCTTCGCATGCAGCTTGTGGACTATAGCCGAATCTCATAAGCTCCACAATTAAAAACGAACCCAAGGTTTTCAAAACATATTCGCCAAGCCCACTCGATGTTGCGGCACCAACTTCATTATCAACATATAACCCAGCGCCAATGATTGGGCTATCGCCAACTCTCCCATGCATTTTAAATGCAAGACCGCTGGTAGTACATGCTCCTGAAATGTCTCCATTTTTATCCATTGCCAGCTGTCCTATGGTGTCGTGCATTTCAAAATTTATGATGGGTTTGTATTCTGATTTTTTTAACCACTCTTTCCAGGCTTTGTCTGAAACGGTTGATCTTTTTTGTTTTTCAAGTTTGAAGCCTTTACTGATGGCAAATTTTTGTGCACCTTCGGATACCAAAATAACATGTGGGGTTTCGTCCATAACCTTTCGTGCCACAGAAATAGGGTTTTTAATTCTTTGTAATGCGCAAACACTTCCGGCATTTCCTTTTTCATCCATGATGGCGGCATCAAGTGTGACTATTCCGTCACGATCTGGAAATCCTCCAAGTCCTACTGAAGTGTTATTCGGATCATTTTCTATTTCTTTTACACCATTTTCTACTGCATCCACGGCCTTACCACCTTTGCTGATGATCTCCCAGGCTTTTTCATTGGCTTTTGCCCCAAAATCCCAGGTTGAAATAATAAGACCTTCTTTGTATGGTGTTGAGTAATTGTTATCTGCTGACAATATTGTTGGTAAAATTAAGGAAGCAGGAGCGAGGCTAATGTTCTTAATAAAACTTCTTCTTGTGGACATTGCTATTGGATTAAGTCTGAATAAAATTAAAATTTCAAGTGCTTAACAGTTAATGCATTATTTTTCAACTTTCTGAGTGATTCAATTCCGATTTTAAGATGCAAGTCAGCAAAACTTTTGGTTACGACTGTGTCACTTGCTTCAGTTTTAACACCTTCAGGCACCATAGGCATATCAGAAACCAATAATAAAGCTCCGGCTGGAATTGAGTTTTTAAAAGCTGCAATAAAAATAGTTGCTGTTTCCATATCTATTGCCATTGCTCTTAGCGATTTGAGGTATTCTTTAAAATCCTCTCTATGCTCCCAAACCCTCTTATTGGTAGTATAAACAGTACCGGTCCAGTAGTCTTGGTCATATTCCCGTATGGTTGTTGAAATGGCTTTTTGAAGAGCAAATGCCGGTAATGCAGGCACTTCGGGCGGAAGGTAATCATTTGATGTGCCCTCACCTCTTATGGCGGCTATTGGCAAAATAAAATCCCCAACCTTGTTTTTTGAAGTCTTTAATCCACCACATTTGCCCAAAAACAATATTGCTTTGGGCATAATGGCTGTCAGCAAGTCCACGATGGTTCCTGCATTCGGGCTACCCATCCCAAAGTTAATAATGGTTATATCTTCAGCAGTTGCTGACATCATAGAACGATCTTCTCCCTTGATAGGAACATTAAAGATTTCAGAAAAAGTTTTGACATACCCACTAAAATTCACCAGTATGATGTACTGCCCAAAATCCTCTAAAGCTACACCCGTATACCTTGGCAACCAGTTCTGTACAATTTCCTCTTTGGTTTTCATGTGCTTAACTTGTTGAATGCATTTGTTTTCAATAAAAAATCCATTGTCGAATGTACAGCTATTTTTGAATTAAAATCCAGCATACACCAAAATCCTATATTTTTTATTTCCGTCTGATTTTCGTATCTTCGTGCTAAATACAGAATTTTAAGATGGCTGATATTATTCAGCTCCTACCAGATTCTATTGCAAATCAGATAGCAGCGGGGGAGGTTATTCAGAGACCGGCATCGGTCGTTAAAGAGTTGATGGAGAATGCTATAGATGCCGATAGTACTTCAATTAAATTAATCATAAAAGATGCCGGAAAATCTTTGGTTCAGGTGATTGATAATGGAAAAGGTATGTCGGTAACAGATGCCAGGATGTGCTTTGAAAGACATGCCACTTCCAAAATTCGTAAATCAGAGGACCTGTTTCACATAAAAAGTATGGGCTTTAGAGGCGAAGCAATGGCTTCCATAGCTGCTGTAGCACAAGTCGAACTAAAAACAAGAAGGAAAGAAGATGAATTGGGAATTCGAATTGTAATCGAAGGATCTGAAATCAAGGTTGAAGAACCTTGCCAGTGCGCCGTTGGAACAAGTATCAGTGTAAAAAATTTATTTTACAATGTTCCGGCAAGACGCAAATTTCTAAAATCTGATATCGTTGAACTAAGGCATATTCATGATGAGTTTCAGCATATCGCCCTGGCTTTTCCACAAATATTTTTCAGCCTTTTCCATGACCAAACTGAAATGTATCACCTCCCGGAATCTAATATCCGACAACGGATTGTGAATATGTTTGGTAGTAATTTCAATGCTCGACTTGTACCTATTAATGAAGAGACAGAGGCGCTTACAATAGTGGGGTTCATTGGCAAGCCGGATTATGCAAAACGTTCAAAAGGCGAACAGTATTTGTTTGTAAATGGCCGCTATATTCGATCACCTTATTTAAATCATGCCATAACATCCGGTTATGAAAAACTACTCCCGGAGGATTCATATCCGTTTTACACCATTTTTTTAGAAATTGACCCTTCTCAAATCGATATAAATGTCCACCCAACAAAACAAGAAATTAAATTTGAAAACGAAAAACTGGTTTATAATTATTTGTTTGTTGCCGTAAAACATGCCTTGGGAAAACACAGCATTACCCCAATGCTTGATTTTGAACAGGAAGAGAGTTTCAGCACTTACCAAATGCCCCATACTTTCAAGAAGCAAACGGATGAAGTATCCAATCCCGGCAGTACTTTCAAAAAAGCTGTTGACCCAAATTTAAAAAGTTGGGAAAGTCTCTACAAGATGCCAAGTGATTTTGTTGATGCAACTATTGATACTTCAGCAGCTTCATTTACGATAGAAACCGAGTGGTTAGGACATGAAAATCAAGAAAAACTTCAAATTGATGACAGCAACTTAAAAAAAGTGCCTTATCAAATACACAACACCTATATCATCAATCAGATCAAGTCAGGTTTTTTGGTAATTGATCAGCAAGCAGCATCTGAGCAAATATTGTATGAGAGATTTTTAACGTCGTTAGAGGAAAACCAAGGGCAGGCAGTACAAAAGTTGCTATTTCCACAAACCATTAACCTAACAACAGGTGATTTCACAATTGCCGTACAAATTCTTCCAAATCTTAATAAGTTAGGTTTTGATATACAAGAGTTTGGCAAAAACACACTGGTTGTGCATGGCATGCCGGCCGAAATGGATGCTTCATCAAATCCCGAAAAAATGATCGAAGAATTTATTGAACAGATAAAAGAAGGTTACGATTTAAAGACGGAGGTAAGTGAGAATCTGGCAAAGGTATTATCGCGCCAAATGTCCATAAAAAAAGGGAAATTATTGAATTCTGAAACGATGAAGGAACTAATTGATAGCCTCTTTGCCTGTAAAATGCCATTTCAAAGCCCTTCTGGTAGAAAATGTTTTATTACCTTTGAACTAGATGAACTCGATAAAATGTTCTTCTAAATTTGCCGTTAAAATAAAACCAAAGATTTAAATAATGATTAGACTTACTGATATTGTAAAACAACTACTCATCATAAACGGATTGGTATTTTTAGCACAAATGACGTTGGGTAATGGTCCATTTGTTCTTCAGTTTCCAGCCACGGAAGCATTCAGGCCATACCAATTATTAACCCACATGTTTATGCACGGAGGATTTTCGCATATTTTGTTTAATATGTTTTCTTTGGCTATGTTTGGTCCTCCTGTTGAATCAAGACTTGGACCCAAAAAGTTCTTATTTTATTATCTCTTTTGTGGCATAGGGGCTGCTGTTCTCCAATTATTCGTCATCTACTTACAGTATGGCTATAGTGCAGATGTCCAATATGGGATGCTGGGTGCTTCGGGAGCGATATTTGGTATTTTAGCAGCTTTTGGTTGGTATTTTCCAAATGTACAAATGCAAATGATTTTTCCTCCTATTGCTCTTCCTGCAAAAGTAATGGTAATATTATTCGGGGTTTTAGAACTTGTGATGGGAGTTGGTGGCTACGCTTCCGGAATCGCGCATTTTGCGCATATAGGTGGCGCGATTTTTGGTTTGCTATTGATACTTTATTGGCGTAAATTTGATCGTTAATTAGATTTAACATTAGCAAGTATGTATTCTTCCATCATTTCTGATATCAGGCGAGCTTTTCATAGCAATATGATAAGCAAAATAGTTACCGTCAATGTTGGCGTGTTTGTACTAATCGGATTGGTTTGGTTGGGTGGTAGCATCAGTCATTCTGCCAAGTTGAATTTTGTGTATCTTGATATCGTGAACCATTTGAGTGTGAGTGAAAATTTTTTAACAAACCTCAAAAGGCCATGGACATATCTAAGTTACATGTTTGTGCATCGCGATGTATTTCATTTGCTTTGGAATATGGTCATGCTGGTTTGGTTTGGAAGAATAATTGGAGACTTTTTGGGTGATAAGAGGATACTACCCATTTATTTGTTAGGAGGCATTTCAGGAGCTGTTTTTATGATGTTGGCTGCAAATGTAACCGGAGTTGCCCAGCTCCAAAACGTGCTTATGGTTGGTGCATCTGCTTCAGTTATGGCGTTTGCAATGGCCGCTGCTACCCTGTCTCCTGATTACAGTTTAAGACTATTATTTATAGGTGATGTAAAATTGAAATATATTGTTTTAGTTTTAATTTTACTCGATTTGTCGAGAATCGTTAATGCCGAAAACCTTGGTGGTTACCTTTCACATATCGGTGGGGTTATATTTGGTTGGATATACATTGTCATGCTTCGCAAGGGGACCGATTTAACACAACCTTTGCAAACGTTATTTGAAAAAATTCAAAAACCGTTGAATTCCTTTGAAGCTCCAAACCGTTCAACTGTAAAAAAAAGAGTTATTCAAGGTCAAGAGTCAAAGTCTTTTTCTTTTCTTCAAAATCCGACTTCACAAACTAAAGAGATAGATTTTGAAGAAAGACTTGACAGTATTCTGGAAAAAATCAAACAAAAGGGATACCACAACCTTGAACATGAAGAGAAAGAATTCTTGAATGAAGCAAGTAATAAACACAATAAATCTTGATTAAAATTGTCAAATGGTTAAACGCCATTTTAGTCTTAGGTACTTTGTTGAGCTTCTTGGCCCCCTCCATTAATCCGGAAAAATTCTGGCCTTTAGCCGTCTTCGGTTTGTTGTTTCCGATATTAGTTGTGTTAAATTTATTTTTTATAATTTATTGGGGTCTCAAAAAAAATATTTTTGGCTTTGTTTCTCTTATTGCTGTCATTATTGGTTTTAATGGGGTAAAAGGTGTAATAAATTTTGGAGGCAAGAACAAAGAATCAGGCAGATCTATTTTAATAGGAACTTACAACATTGGTGGTTTAAACCGTCTTGATCCAAAATCGAAAGAATATCTGAATTTGTCAGAAAATGATTTGAGGGCATTTTTTGAAAATCATAAAATACCTGATATCATAAGTTTTCAGGAAATTACCCCTAAAAACAGGAAAACCATACAATCAGTGATCAATCTTCCTTATTTTTATCAACATACCTCCCTGAATACCTGTATTTTCTCAAAATTCCCGATTACAAACAGCGGAAGCATAATTTTTGAAAAATCTTTTAATTCAGCAATATGGACAGACGTAGATATCGATGGAAATAAATTTAGGGTCTTTGATGTGCACCTCCAAAGCAATACCGTAAAAAGTCTTACTGACAAAACACTATCTTCCAATGAACTTGAAGCCAGTAAAAAATATAGGAGTGTACTAAAAATATTCTCAAGAATAAAAAATGCTACCCTATTAAGGGTGCAGCAAGCGAAACAAGTAAAGGCACTGATACGTAAATCTCCATATCCGGTTTTGGTGTGCGGTGATCTGAATGATTCATCACAATCGTATGTTTATGCCACCATCAGTGAAAACCTGAAAGATAGCTTTAAAGAAAGTGCATTTGGGTTCGGGTCAACCCACAATGGAAAAATGCCATTACTACGCATCGATTACATATTTGCTGATAACAATATGTCTGTAGTTTCTCATAAAGTAGAACGTTCATTGATCTCAGACCACAATCCGGTATTTTCGTTGATATCCTTAAATAAGAAATAATTAATGAACTCAAAGCTTAGTTTATACAACAGCCTTACCAGGCAAAAAGAACTATTTGTTCCCATAAACCCTCCTTTCGTTGGACTTTATGTATGTGGCCCTACGGTATATAGTGATGTCCATCTAGGCAATGTCAGGACTTTTATAAGTTTTGACATGGTTTACAGATACCTTAAATACATAGGCTATAATGTCCGGTACGTAAGAAATATTACCGATGCAGGTCACTTGACCAATGACCGAGGGGAAGGTGTAAATCGTATAGAATCTCAATCTCAGCTTGAAAAACTCGAGCCAATGGAGATCGTACAGAAATATACTGTTGGGTTTCACGATGTTTGTCGCTTGTTTAATTTACATCGCCCGACCATTGAACCAACTGCCACAGGCCACATTGTCGAACAAATAGAAATGACCAAAGAGCTGATTTCAAACGGTTTTGCTTACGAAGCAAACGGGTCGGTTTATTTTAATGTTAATGCATACAACGAGAAAAAGCATAATTATGGTAAACTATCAGGACGAAATACCGAAGAGCTTATAGCCGGATATCGTGACCTGGACGGGCAAGATGAAAAAAGAAATTCAACAGATTTTGCACTTTGGAAAAAAGCATCACCCGCACACATTATGAGGTGGCCTTCACCTTGGGGCGAAGGTTTTCCAGGATGGCACCTTGAATGTTCTGTCATGAGTACAAAATATCTTGGAAAAACTTTCGATATTCATGGCGGTGGTATGGATCTTAAATTCCCTCACCATGAATGCGAAATTGCTCAAAATATTGGTGTTACCGGTGTCGAACCGGTGAAGTATTGGATGCATACCAATATGCTTAATTTCAATGGTCAGAAAATGAGTAAGTCACTTGGAAACTCAATTTTACCTCTTGAATTAATTACCGGCAACCACCCATTGCTTGACAAGGGTTATTCTCCCATGACCATAAGGTTATTGTTTTTACAATCTCATTACTCATCCGAGTCTGATATCACTCTAAAGGGTCTGCAAGATTCAGAAAAAGGTCTCAGGAGGCTCCTAAATGCAGCTCAATATCTTGAAACTTTGACTGTTTCGGACAAAGTGGACTCTGATAAAGAATCAGAAATATTACAATTAGTTGATCGTTGTCAAGAAGTCATGGATGATGATTTCAACACTGCAAAACTCATTGCCACATTATACGAAATGGCATCACAAATCAATGTTTTCTACAATGACAATAAAAAATGTCCGGTAAGTAACGATGCCTTGGTTAGATTTAGCAATGCATTTAAGGGTTTTCTTTTCGATGTGTTGGGGATTACCAATGAAAATGAATCTGCAAATACTGACACCTTAGATAAGGTAATGCAACTTGTGATAGATATACGCAAATCTGCCAGAGAAAATAAAGATTGGTCAACCTCCGACATGATACGCGATGCCTTAAAAGATGCAAAAGTTATCCTCAAAGATAACAAAGATGGAACGAGCTACGAAGTTGAATAAAGGATATTGGTGTTAAAACTAATCGTATTTTCTTTTATAAAACCAACTTGTGTCACTAAAAGTAAATGCGAAATGTAGCCTCAGGTATTTTTCGGTTATGCTTTGTGTCGAACCAAACTGCCCAGCCTCCAGTGCCCATTGAACGAAAGCAATTTGTTGTCTTGGAAGTCTGATGGGCATACCAAGTCCGAAACTCAATCCTGTCTCACTGAGTTCTACATTATTTACTACTCTTGGGTCATGTCGATAATATCCACCAATCCTGTATCGCAATTTTTTGAAGTAATACTTATAGTCCTCTGCATTAGGAGTGAATTCTAACCCGGTGGATATTTTGTATTGTGTGCCAAATTTTACAATATTGTTATCTGATTTGGCGTCATTTCTATAATTTGACCAATCAGAAAAAGTATAATCTACACCAATTTTAAATTTATTGGAGTGTGTGTATAAAATTCCGGCACTTATTTCAGCGGGCAGCCTGCCACTTCCCGAAATTCCCTCTGATGGGGAAATTTTAAAGGTGTCAATGGTATTACCGTTGGTACCTTGCAATGTAGTGTTTACTCTTCTGTAAAGAAAACTCTGATTGGTACTGAAAGACTGGGTACCATTGCCTGCCAATCCGAACAGGATATTCCTTGCCGGGTGAACAATCTCCTTTTTCTTTGAATCCATACTCAGGTCAAGTTTATATGACATTCCGGCCCTCCAGGTAAAACCTTTTATGCTGTATTCATCAGAAAAAACATCTGAATATGAATAAGGTAAATCATTAAATGATATTTGCCGCAGATAGGAAGACTTCCCAAACAGCCAACCAATATTCAGTCCCAATGATAAGTTTTTGTGTTTGACTGCATTCGCCCAAACCATTTTATAACTACCTCCGCTACCGGTGTAGGCTGTTTCTACCGTACCGATACTATCTATTTGTCGTTTTTCATCAAGGTTGTAGTTAATGTTGGAATACGGAGAAAGGTTAAACCCCATCACCCATTTGTATTTTGATGGTTTTTTTTGAAGGGTTTCGGTGAGTTGGTTCTTAAGAGGGAAAGCAATGGATAAGTAGCTGATGTTTCCACTCCATTGAGTTTGACTCGAAGTTGAGCTCTCTATATTGGCATATTTTGCATAAACACCTCCTTCATAGCTTGCATTTAGTAAAGACGTTAAGGTTGCCGGATTGTCAAAATTGGTATTGTATGCATCACCATATACCGACAACAAACTGCCCATACCTATTGATGAAACTTTTTGGGCGTTTACAAAATCTCCAAAACCAAATCGTGAATATGGCGAATTATCTGAGGATTGTGCATGAATGGTGTAAGGAAGAAGGAATAAAATCCAAAAAATATTTTTACTAATCATTTTTTAAATTATGCTTGAGAATGGAATTTAACCCGAACAAAACCAGGTTCGGTTCCAGTTGATATTTTTTATTAAGGTGCAAAGATATAAAGTCTGCATT
>JAEUUM010000460.1 GCA_016787375.1 Saprospiraceae bacterium | reverse complement strand
GAATTCTTCTTACAATTTCTGCAAGAAGTTCCAAAACACCGGCACCGGTCTTTCCGCTGGCAAGCAAAATATCTTCTTTTTTGCAGCCAATCAAATCGATGATCTGGTCTGAAACTTCATCAACCATGGCATTGTCCATATCAATCTTATTCAAAACCGGAATAATTTCGAGATTGTGTTCTATGGCTAAATATAGGTTTGATATGGTTTGTGCCTGAATACCTTGTGTAGCATCAACCAATAAAAGTGCACCTTCACAAGCAGCTATTGACCTTGAAACTTCGTAGGAAAAGTCGACGTGGCCCGGAGTGTCAATCATATTCAGGGTGTATTTTTCACCATTTGAGTGATGATAATACATTTGTATCGCGTGACTTTTTATGGTAATGCCTCTTTCCCTTTCCAAATCCATGTCATCGAGAGCCTGAGCCTGCATGTTCCTTTCAGAAATGGTTTTGGTATATTCAAGCAATCTGTCGGACAAAGTACTTTTGCCATGATCAATATGCGCTATAACACAGAAATTTCTAATATTTTTCATAGGGCGCAAATATACGGGTTTTTCAAATTAGATTTAACCTGTTTTAGTATCTTGATGAAATGTTAATGAAGTTTCGTTTTAAAATCAGCAGTTTTTATAACAATCAACCATTACAAAATTTATATCAGAATTCTAATTTTATTAAAACGGATTGAAATTTCAAACAGGATAGATTGATTATAAATTTATTTTCTATTAATTAATTTATGGTTAAATTGCTTTGATTGATGGAGTAATCATTTATTTTTACGTTTTGTATTTTATGAAAAAGCTAATAACCATTTTCTCATTTGTTTTGTTCAAATCATCAATTTCGTTTGGCCAAATTGAAAAAATTCTTCACCAGGATTTCAATGTTGACCGGATTACCACGGTAGAATTTGATCTTGCCCGCGATTACTATCTTGAAAAATGGTCCGGAACGACCATATTGGTAGAAACCAAGATTAAACTCGGGTCAGCCACTCCTTCCATCATGAAGTATGCTCTTGAATCCGGCAGATATGAAATACTGCTGCTCGAAGACGGCGAAAAGGTAACCATGAAATCTAAGTTAAGCAGACCGCCCCGGCTGAAAAACAAAAACAATGAAATCACAGAGGAAATTGAAGTTAAAATAATGGTACCTGAAGATTTCAACACAGACGACATCAAGATTATTACCCGCAAAGAAGATACCAACTCCTCTACAATTAAAATCGGCGAGTAAATGTTTTAAAATGCATAACTTTGCATCTTTTAGGCAAGGTTATCATATTAGATGTATCAGCAGATAGAGATTAAAGTTTCACCAGAATTGGTCAATGATGAATCCTATCAGTTATCAAAAATAGCTGACATCCTCGGTATACCTGTTTCGGAATTTAATGCAAGACTAATCAAACGGTCCATTGACGCCAGAAAGTTTCCAGCATATTTTTTACTTCGATTTGATGTTTTTATCAAAACTCAGCCAACTCCCGAGCCTGCTTTACTCGACGAATTTAAGGACGTGAGTGAGTCACCTGAGGTATTTATCATTGGAGCAGGGCCGGCAGGATATTTTGCAGCCCTTGACCTGATAAGCATCGGATTGAAGCCGGTTATTTTTGAAAGGGGAAAAGATGTAAGGACCCGTCGCCGCGATCTAAGAGCCATCCAGCAGTTCGGAATTGTAGATTCAAATTCAAACTACTGCTTTGGAGAGGGAGGCGCCGGAACATATTCTGATGGTAAATTATACACAAGGTCGAATAAACGTGGCGAAATTCTCCGCCCCCTGCGATTGTTGGTTGAACACGGAGCTACTCCCGATATTTTAGTCGATGCCCATCCGCATATTGGTTCCAACAAGCTTCCGATTGTCGTAGCAAACATCAGAGAGACCATCATCAAATACGGAGGTAAAATTTATTTTGATTCGAAGATGACTGATTTGATCATTCGGGAGCATGAAATCAAGGGAATTGTAGTGAATAATGAAACCGAATATCATTGCAACGCACTAATTTTGGCTACTGGTCATTCTGCTCGTGATGTGTTTCAACTTTTGTATTCAAAAGGAATATTGATTGAAGCCAAACCTTTCGCGGTAGGTGTAAGAATAGAACATCCCCAGGAGTTGATAGACCAGATTCAATACAAACAGTCTCCCAGAAATGAAAATTTGCCGGCTTCATCATACAAACTTGTTACTCAGGTGGGCAAAAAAGGAGTTTTTTCGTTTTGTATGTGTCCGGGTGGATTAATTGTACCGTCTGCTACTGCACCCGGAGAGTTGGTAATGAATGGGATGTCAATGTCCAGGAGAGATTCACCTTATGCGAATAGCGGTACAGTTGTCGCAGTAGAGCCCGATGAACTGGCTGATTTTGAAAAATATGGAGATCTAAAAGCATTGGAATTTCAGAGAAGTGTTGAACAAAGTTTATTCAATAAGGGAGCAGGTGACCAAAAGGCTCCCGGGCAGCGTTTAACAGACTTTTTTAACAGAAAATTATCAGCTACAATTCAACCAAGTTCATATATACCCGGAGTGTACAGTGCACCATTACATGAATGGTTGCCAAAAATGATATATGAACCAATCAGATTGGCAGTGAAAGAATTTGGGAATAAAATGCGGGGATATTATACAGAAGAAGCATTGGTTGTCGCTACTGAAAGCAGAACCAGCTCACCGGTAAGAATACCAAGAGACAAAGAAACATTAATGCATCCCCAAATTAAGGGGTTTTTTCCATGTGGAGAAGGTGCAGGCTATGCAGGTGGTATCGTTTCGGCAGCCATGGATGGAGAAGCAGTTGCACATGCAGTACAAAAATATTTAAAAGAAGATTAATGAAAAATTGGGCGGATTTGATTGGTAGAATGTTGTTATCGGCAATATTTATTTTTGAAGCATACGATTCTATCAAATATCACTCTACCACCATAGAAGTCATGCAAGCGTATGGTATAAACTGGAAACCTGTTTTATTACTTAATACATCAATTTGTATGTTGATTCTGGGAGGTTCAATGGTTTTGCTGGGCTACAGGCCAAAGTTTGGAGCATTTTTATTACTGGTATATTGGGTACCGGTAACTTTCATCAGACATTCTTTCTGGAACGATCCGATCTCAATTGAAAGGGAGCAGTCTATACATTTTATGAAAAATCTGGCAATTATCGGAGGGTTAATAGTCATACTAGTAAATGGTACCGGCCGGTTTAGCATTAGAAAATTGGTGGATACGACAAAATTTTAAATTTGTTATATTTTTTTGTTTTTTTTAGTTGATTATTAAAATATTAGCTTACATTTGTTATAAATAAAAGAATAGTAAGACTTTAAGCTTGTTATTTTTTTTAAATACCTATTTAGCAAACATATTTAATCCCTGAGACGTGACTAAGGCCGTTATAATTGAAGATGAAATTCTTGGTGTAAATAATCTGAAAAGTTTACTTGCAAGAAACTGCCCTGAGATACAAGTTATTGGTGTAGCCGGATCTGTATCAGAAGGTGTAAATTTACTTAATGACCCGGAATGCAATCCGGATGTGGCTTTCCTTGATATAAACTTATCTGATGGTTTGGTTTTTCAGTTGCTCAATCAACTTGAAGAAATAAATTTTGAAGTTATATTTATCACTGCATATGAACAGTTTGCCATAAAAGCTTGCGAGTATAGTGCAATAGGGTATGTGTTAAAGCCAATTGATGCGGAGCAGCTTGTAGCAGCCGTTAACAGAATCAAACCCGGCAAGCTGAATAAAATTACTGAGAGGCTTCAGATCTTTAATCAACAACTCAATACACCCAATAAATTTGAAAAAATAGGCGTTTCTGCTATTGATGGTATTTATTTCGTTTACCTGAAAGATATTGTCAGATTTGAAGGAGAAGATAATTATACACATATTTTTTTAAAAACAGGCGAGCGGATAACTGCTTCAAAAACCATTAAAGCTTATGAAGATATGCTTGGTGGAGCTAATTTTTTCAGGGTTCACAAAAGCCATGTCATCAACCTAAATTTTATGAAAAAATTTGTAAAGGGAGATGGTGGATTTTTAGTAATGGAAGATGGAAAGCAAATAGATGTTTCCAGAAGAAGAAGACCTGCCTTTATTGAACACATGCAAAGACTACAAGAAGAAATATAATACCGAAAAACCAAACCAATACCTACTTTACCTAAATATCTACCAGCTATGAAAACCAAAAAACAAAAGACACTTGCCGAGCTAAAGAAAGACCTTGAACTTATCAGCAAAAAGGAGTTGACACAAATTGTCGGTGGCAAAAAAGACAAATCACAATTGTCATGGACAATTAAATGTGGTGGATTGACCCCACAGTAAGATGCTTTATGAGTTAAATTCAATACGGGTCATCTAAGCTTAAGACTGACATGCAAACATATACTGAGATAAACCAAAACATGGAGAAATTGGAGATTTCTCTCAATAGCAATCTGAATCCGGCTGAAAAAATAAAACTTCTCAGCCAACTGACTCAATCTTTTATATATACAGATGTTCTCAAGGCACAAAAATTTTTAGAAGAACAAAAATTATTGTTTGCTCAGGTTGAAAATCAAAGTTTTTACCTTCAGTATCTGCTGCACTCGGCAATTCTTGAAAACAATTTGTACAACTATAATTTTGCAGATGCCATATATAATAAAGGTATTCCCCTTGCAGAGGCTCAGCTTGAAACCACACAACTTACAGAGGTTTATATTGATTATTTAGGCACTTGTCTTAATCTCCATAATTTTGATATTGCCAATCAAATCATTGCAAAATGTCACAAGCTTTTTGAGCGATTTCCTTCCCCACGAATGTCAGCTCGTTTGCTCGTCAGAGAGGGCTTTTATTATTTGCAACACAATAATTTTGCTAAGGCCATAGATCTGCTTAACCAGGCAGAGGCAGCATTGACCGCTCTTCCCCAACCATTGAGTTTAAAAGATAAGTTTTTTCTCAGTTTGGTATTTAGTGGTTTGGGCACCATTTATGACAAAACAAGTGAAAATAAAAAGGCAACCGTAGTTTATGATAAAGTCATAGCCTTATGTGAAGAATCAGGCATTTCTACCCGCCTTGCGTGGCACTATCTTAATCTTGGTAATTGCTATCTTAATGCATCACAAATTGATAAAGCAGCTCTTTATTTCAAAAAGTCAATAACTTGTAAGGATGATATTAGCCGACAAGCCAGGGCTGCCTCTTCTGCTAATCTCGGATTCTGCTCGTATGAAACAGGTGATTTTGAAGAAGCTTTGCAATATTTTGACAAGGCAGAAAATTTGTACTTAGACCTTTTACCACCGGATCTGGGAAATATCTCCGTGATTATGAATGGCCGCGCCAAAATATATGCTAAAATTGGTGACACCGATAAGGCCATGAATTGCTTTGCCAAAGCAACAGAATTGGCTAAAAAAGATAAGAATTTCAAACAGCTTGCACAAATATGCAAGGATATTGCTCAGTTTCACAAAGACCAAAATGATTATAAGAATGCTTATGAATATCTGATTCTGTACGATGATTTTAACTCCAAAGCAAATGAAGAGTTAAATAGTAAGATGTTAATAGAATTTGAAGTAAAGTATGAAGCTGAAAAAAAAGAGAAAGAAGCAGAATTTTTAAGATTACAAACGACCGAATTGCAACTGAAGGCCCTGAGAGCCCAAATGAATCCGCATTTTATGTATAATGCACTCAACTCCATCCAGCATTTTATTACATCTTATGAAATTTCATCAGCCTCTAATTACCTTGCTAAGTTTGCAAAATTGATGAGACAATCTCTGGACTATTCTGAGCTTCAGGTTATTTCTATTGAAAAGGAACTAGAGTTTTTGGAAGATTATTTATTTATCAATAAAAAACTGCGGTTCCAGGATAAACTTGAATATGAAATCATTCTTGATTCCGAAATTGAAGATGATATTATTGGGGTTCCAACAATGATAGTTCAGCCCTATGTTGAAAATGCCATTGAGCACGGACTTCGTTTAAAAAAAGATGGTAAAGTTGTAATAGAATTTCGACTTGAAGATGATGAAACCATCAAATGCATTATTCAGGATAACGGAATCGGCAGACGTCAAGCACTTGATATGCAAGCCAAAGGCGCCTATGGCCACAAACATCAATCGAGAGGAACAGACATTACCGAAAAACGCCTTTCTTTGCTGAGTACAAAAGATGGTACCAGTGGTGGTGTGACAATAATTGACTTATTCGACCCTTTAACTCAGGAATCTACAGGAACACGAGTTGAAATTTTAATACCCATTCAGGATATAATTCAACGTTAATCAGATACCGTTTCTTTAATTCTTTTGACCGTTTACCTCAAAAAAATTGCCGTTGCATTAACAGGCTTTGAATCAGCATTATTTAGCCCTTATTTTTACATCGGTTTTCTCATAGTATGTTTGTTTTGTTTAAGCCTGCCCCTCACACCCTC
>JAEUUM010000434.1 GCA_016787375.1 Saprospiraceae bacterium | reverse complement strand
TCATTGCTTCTATAGGAGTTTGGGCCTTGGGTCCAATTATGACTTCTGAACTAAAGGAAACCCATTGGTATCAGAATTCGATTTACTTTTACCTACACTTCCTTTACCATGGCTATATATGGTCATTTCTTATATTCATTTTAATGAAGAAAAAAGGGGCATTCTTCGGCACCACCACCAATATTCATGTCGGTGGAATGTGGCTCATTATTTCCTCCCACTTCCTAACCCTATTTCTATCCTTTAGCTGGATGGAAATACCTTATATTTTTAATTTTCTAAGCGCCTTAGGCTCTATACTATTCTTACTGGGAATAAGTATTTCTAGCGTTGACAAAAACCTTAAGTGGCGTAAAATTCCCAAAATTACTCTGAGGTTGTTTCATGCGAAAGGACTTATGATGCTATTGGGCTCCTTTCCGGCATTTTCGTCTTGGGCATCCAATTCCCATCCACTATTGATAACCTATTTTCATTTTACTTTCCTTTTGGTTCTAAGTTATCCTTTTCTTATGCTTCTGGAAATAGAATCAAAGGCAGAAAATCAAAACCGTCTTACATTTCCAATTTTATCAGGAGCAATGGTTTTACTAATGTTTCTGGGTATCCATTCAGGCATATATTCTTCAAATGCCTACCATATATTTTTAATGATTTTTGGAATAGGAATTACAATATGGTTAATTCGCTTTTCCATCAGGATATTTTCAATTTTATGACGTACATCATACTTTCTACTTTAGAATCTTTCTAAGATTGTAAAAAGAAAATATGTTATGGAAACGATTGATGTAACCCTAATTGAACCTAAAAAAAAACACCCAACAATATTTTTCAAATTCGACCAACTTCCTGTTGGAGAAATATTGACCATAGAAAATGACCATGACCCAAAGCCACTCTATTACCAGATGATTGCGGAGCGAGGTCCAATTTTTAACTGGGAATACCTGGAAAATGGTCCAGAAAAATGGGTGGTTCGAATTACCAAAACTGAAGTCGATGAAGCCGGTGAAAGAGTTGGTGAACTTGTTGTAAAAGATCACAGAAAAGCTGAAGTATTTCAAAAATTTGGAATAGACTTTTGTTGCGGTGGAAAAAAAACCTTACGTAAAGCCTGTGAAGAAAACAACATTAATCTAAATGAGCTAAAACAGGAATTGGCTAAATTGGAAGAATCAGAATCCCATTCAGAAAAAATCATTACTGATTATACTCAAGCCGAATTGGTTGAATTAATTGTTGGCAAACACCACCAATATATAAAGGAATCCAACCCCTTTCTTCGTCAATTCACTCATAAAATAGCGGTTGTACATGGTGCATCAAATCCAGAACTACTAGAAATTCAAGGACTTTTTGATGAACTAGCATCTGAACTAGATCACCATATGTTTAAAGAGGAGCACATCTTATTTCCATACGTCGTAGAACTTGAATCTGCGATGGTAGAGGGAAGAATTCCCGAGATGCCGCCCTTTGGGACAGTTGAAAACCCTATCCTCATGATGGAAGATGAACACGAAAGAGCAGGTGAAATCTTGAAGCGAATTCGAATTTTATCCAATAATTATACGCCTCCGGAATCTGCATGTAATAGTTATAGAATAACATTTGCAAAACTCAATGAATACGAACAAGATTTACATGAACATATCCATTTAGAAAACAACTTATTGTTTCCACGGGCGATTGTGATGGAAAAACAATGAAAATAAATCAACATACAAAAATCATAGAATTAATTCGGCATAACGAAGCTGTGATTAACGCAATTGCCGATTTACGACCGGCATTCCGAAAATTAAAAAATCCGGTGCTGAGAAAAATTCTGTCATCCAGAGTAAATATTTATCAGGCTAGCAAATTGGGTGGATGCACTGTAAATGAGTTTTTTAAAACAATTGAAGCATTTGGTTTTGAAATCGAAAATGAATCTTCTAATTCAATAGCGAACAACGAAACACCATTCGATATTCATCCAAAAAAAATAATAGACTTGGATATTGACAACTTCTTAAATAGCCAAAAAGATCCCTTCCCCATAATATTTATGGAACTTAGAAAAAGTAAGCCTGGTGAGGTCATTTGTATAAGTTCCGCATTCGATCCTCTTCCCCTGAAAGATCTCCTTGCTGCAAAAAGAGTCCGGTTCTTTTCGGACCAAGGGGAAGAAGGTCGAATACTAACCTACATTGAGGGGGGAAATATTCAATCTTTTCGGAATTCTGCAATTGAATTAACAAATCAAACCTTCGAAAAATTATGGAATGATTTAAATGGGGAAATGGAAATTATTGATGTTAGAGACCTAGAGATGCCGCAACCGCTTGTAAAAATTGCCATGAAACTGGAAGACATGGAGAAAGGAAAAATTCTAGGTGTAAGACATGAAAGAAAACCAGCCATACTTTTAGATCGATTAGAGCAAGAGGGATTAAAGGCGCACATGTGTCAATTTAATAATGAAGACTTCCGGCTAATTATTTATACCTAATCATAAAATGATCGATACAAATTTAACCCCATCGGTCAGAATCATTTTGCCATTCTATTTTTTCGGAGCGGTATGGCTTTTGGCTTCAAGCATATTATTGCTTTTAAATGGAGAGATGTTACACGGACATTTTTTTAACCCTGCACTTCTTTCCATTACACACATGATCGTATTAGGATATATCACATCATTGATTTTCGGCGCATTGTTTCAATTGCTACCCGTGATATCCGGAAAACAACTTTACTCAGAAAGGAGTATTCTATATGCATTCATGATATTTCAGGTCTCATTGGTTGTATTCTGTACGAAGTTCTATTTGTTTCAACCTGACAGCATATTTATTGGATCTGCTTTCGGAATATTAATGGCTATAAGTTGGTTCGCATGTCATGCTTTTATCAGCCTAAAAGAAGCAAAATCAATCTCAGTTGACTTTATTAAATCATCATTACTGTGGTTATTATTAGTGTGTGGTATTGGCGTAATAATGGCAATGAATTTTAAACTTGCTATTTTACCCGCAGACCATATTAAAATTTTATCCTTGCATTTCTTTTCAGGGTTAGGCGGGTGGATCATTCTATTGATTATCGGTGTGAGCTCAAAATTAATTCCAATGTTTCTATTAAGTAAATCAGATGAACTTAAGAATTTAGAATGGGTATGGTACGGAATTAACTTTTGTCTCTTGTTGAATTTATTAAACTCGATAACCAATTTAAAAATTCCTTTTGTAATAGTATTCACTCCAGGAATAGTCGGCATATTGATCTATTTATGGTATATCGTTGATTTATATAAAAAAAGGATAAGAAAAAAAATAGATACAGCTCTAAAACAAACAAGAAATACATTTTTCATGTTACTCATTTCAATTTTCTTCTTAGTAGCTGTTCTTTCAATGGAAAATCCTCATCCCAAAAATTACTCCATTTTTTTCATTCTGATCATATTTGGATTCATTGGTTATTTAATAAAAGTGCAAATTTTTAAAACCCTTCCGTTTATCGTCTGGACATTCTTATATAAAT
>JAEUUM010000433.1 GCA_016787375.1 Saprospiraceae bacterium | reverse complement strand
AAATTCTTTTTCACGATAATTTTGAGGCAATTTAAACCTCAACTCAGTCAATTTGCTGTTTACAGACCTAATTTCAACTGTGATTGATTTTTGATTAAATGTGGCTCGGGCGCTACCAAAGCCAGTCATTGAATGAAGCATATTTGTATATTAGGAAGCAAAAATACATTTTAACAGAAAATAAACATGAAAATAAGCTCAACTAAAATATTTTTCATAACTTAGTTGATAATATTGCGGTTGGACTTTCATTTAATCAAGAAAATTCTCATATTTGCGGTTCGAATTAAAAAATTGAACTCTTTTTTATATAACTAACTAATAGCCAATTAAGTATATTCACATGAGAAAAGCAGATCTTGTAAGTTTAATATCAGATAAGACAGGTGTTCCTAAAGTGGACGTACTTGTTTCTCTTGAGACATTTTTTAAAGAAGTAAAAGGAACGTTGGCGAAAGGTGAAAATGTTTATATCAGAGGGTTTGGTAGTTTTGTAATTAAAAAAAGAGCGAAAAAGATTGGAAGGCATATAAAACAAAACTTTGCAATAGAAATACCGGAGCATTTTATTCCTTCTTTCAAAGCTGCAAAAGTGTTTGTTGATCAGGTTAAAGACAACGTGACTTCTATGCCTGAAGATGTTGAAGAAGAAGATTAATATATAGTATTTTGTTGAATAAACATCAAGTCATTTTAATCTTTGCTGCCATTTTATTGACAGTGCTTTTATATTTTGGTTTTGGTAGAGTGCCTAAAGAGGCAATGAACACAAAACCTTCAGGTGAAAATGACAAGTCTGAAATGGTGCTCTTGTCAGCAAAAGAAAAAGCAAGAGCAGAGTTAAAGAAGGAGCAAATTGACAAATTACAAATACTTGAAAAAGTATTGGCATCAACCAACAATGATTCTACAAAGGTAGAAACATTGAAACAGTTGGCTGCATTTTGGTACGAAGCCGGCAAAGCAGAAGTATCCGGGTATTATGCTGAAAAAATCTCAGATATACTCAACGATAAAGAAGCACTTCAAATAGCCGGTACCACTTATCGAATTGCCATTGTTTCAAGTAAAGACGAGAACATCAAAGATATTTGCAGTCAAAAAGCTTCAAAAGCATTTGAAAAAGCAATAGCCATCGATTCTTCTAATGTGAACTATCAGATGCAGTTGGCTATGGTTTTTGTTGACAGACCTTTACAAGATAACCCAATGAAAGGGATTTTGATGTTGAGGGATTTGAATGCTAAGTATCCTGATAACGTCGATGTAATAGTTCAGCTTGGAAAATTGGCCATTCAAACCGGTCAGTTCGATAAAGCAATTGAGAGGTTTAAAAAAGCTACTGTTTTGTCACCTGAAACACCCAGCATTTTTTGCTTGTTGGCTGAGGCTTATAATGGAAAGGGAGATAAAGCAAATGCAGATTTGGCTATAAGAAACTGTAAAAAATAAATTTTTAATTTAAACGATATAATATGCCTTGCGGTAAAAAAAGAAAAAGACATAAGATCGCTACTCATAAGCGTAAAAAAAGACTTCGTAAGAACAGACACAAGAAAAAGAACAGATAATTTCTTTCTTTTAACCTTGTAAGGTTTACAAAAACTTTACGGCTTGTTTATTACTTCGATTTAACTTAAAATGTTTTACCTGATTATAATGACCAATCTTTTTCAAGATTGATGTTGTTTAGTTTCAGGTAAAACGTTTTATTTAATCTGTAATAAAGCTATTTAATATTGCCGGCCTTCAAGGGTGTGTTTGATTTTCATAATCTTAGTTAATATCTCTGTGGAAAAGGAACTTATTATTAATGTTTCCTCTAATGAAGTTGAGATAGCCTTACTCGAGGACTCAAAATTAGTTGAATTACATCATCAAAAAACCAACAGCAACTTCGCAGTAGGGGATATTTTTTTGGGAAAAATCAAAAAGCTTAATCCCTCACTGAATGCGGCTTTTGTGGATATTGGCTATGAAAAGGATGCTTTTTTGCATTATACAGACCTTGGCCCTAAGTTAAATTCACTCCTTGCTTATACAGAAAATTCTATAAGTGGTTCTCAAAACACCTCTCGACTAGACAATTTCAAAATTGAACCCGATATTATTAAGAACGACAAAATCGAACATGTTTTTAATAAGAAAAAACTTATTTTGGTTCAAATGCTCAAAGAGCCGATTTCAACCAAGGGCCCAAGGTTAAGTTGTGAAATTGCCCTGCCGGGGAGATACATGGTTCTTACTCCTTTTTCTGATATGATTTCTGTTTCCAAAAAAATAGAGGATCAGGATGAGCGAAAAAGATTGCAGGTTTTGGTAGAATCCATTAAGCCTAAAAATTTTGGGGTTATCATCCGTACGGCTGCAGAGGGTAAAAAGGTGGCTGATCTTCATGAAGAGATGAAAGCCATAGTCAGCAAATGGGAACATATTCATGACCAGTTGTTAAATGCCAACCCACCAATGAAGTTATTAAGCGAATTGGATAAGACTTCCAGCTTGATAAGGGATTTGTTGACGGATTCGTTTAACAAAATAGTTGTTAATGATAAAGAATTGTTTTTCAGCATCAAATCTTACCTTGAATCATTCGCTCCTTCT
>JAEUUM010000340.1 GCA_016787375.1 Saprospiraceae bacterium | reverse complement strand
CCTAAAAAGAAAGCTAAGAAGGAAAAAAACAAAATTATTATTTGATTATAAAATTTTCACTTGTATTTATAATTATTTTTAACAGTTTGTTTATCAATAACAAATTAATTGCTTTGCAAAAATACTCCCAGAGTTTATTATGGGTAAAGTAATCAATACAAAAAGAACTTAAGGTCGATTACATTTTATATAGTTTTAGAGACATAAATTCCATATTTTCTTCAGGTACTTGATGCAATAAATAACGAATTGGAATTTTTGACTTTAATTGATATCAGAGAATCAAGAAAATAATTAGTTAAGAGGTTGTAAAAGATAAAAGAATACTGACCCTATTTTAGTGCTTAAAGGATAAACAAAAAACACCCCCATTAACCGAAGTCAAAGAGGGTGTTTAAATTTTAAAGAATTATTTAGAAATCCCTTTTCGTAATTGAATTTTATTCTACGATAATCATCTTCTTAACAGCAGAATCAGTATCCGTATCCAATTGGTAGTACAATACTCCCGTTGCCGGAATTTCTGATCGATCGACCTTAACATTGTTCATACCTTTTGCATATTCTCCGTTTACTACTTTTAATACTTTACCTGCTACATCATATATTTTCAAAGTTGCAGATGTCGCCTGAGGCAACACAAAGCTGATAACTGTGAAATCTTTGAATGGGTTAGGTTGATTTTGAAGTAATTCAAATTCGTTTACAACTGTGTTTCCATTAGTGAATTCCAGGTTAACATTCATTGCTTCATCTTCCTTATTGAAAGCCATAGCTTCAGTTAAGCTTGAATTGAAGTGTAGACCTTTGCTCAATTTACCTGATTTCAATGCTTTGAATGTCAGAGTGAATAGTACTTCACCATCATTCAGGCTGGTTACTGATTTACCATTCCAGCTAGTGGTAATTTTACCTGATGCCAGATTTGTTAAACCGAAATTCTCACCCGTAATGTCTAGTGCTTTTCCATCAACATTTACAAAATCAAGCATATCAGCATCGTAAGACATTGTAAACTGATAACCAAGTATGTTTCTAAACTCTTTAGAAGTTATGTTTACTTTGTATTCAGTTCCTGCAACAAGATCTTGCTCTTGCGTTGAGAATGTAAGAACTGAAGATGATCTGCTTTCATTGCTTCCGCCATTTGCTGCATTCGGATTAACACTATTGGTTACATCTCCAATCTTAACTCCTACGAAGTCATTGATTTGATTCACACTAAGGTTATCCTCTAAAGCTACTTCAGGGAAGTTCTCACCCATCTGGTTGTTGGTAGTAAAGTTGTAAGCTCCATCCACAAATCTCCAAGATGTGTTACTGGGGAACTCATTGGTAATATGAAGTATCAGTTGTCTCAACTGAACAAGGTCACCTGTGGTGATTTTCTTGTCTTTGTTGATATCTGCTGCAATCTTCTTATAACCACTATCCAAGGCTTTCTTACCCAAGATGTGATTTGTAATATAAACAACATCCAAGGTGTTCACACCATTCAAGAAGTTGATGTTTTTAGAAGGTACTACCGTATAATTACCTGTTGTAGGAACATTGAAACTATACTTACCATCAACTCCTGTTTGAGCTGATTGATTGGTACCAAGTACTGTTAAATCAACACCACTTACACCAACTCCTGTTTCAGTTTTTATGGTTCCTGATAATGTAGCCATTGGGTTAGCACCACACACACCATCATTGTCTGTTACTAAAATGAATGTGTTACAGAAGTCCCAGTTTCTCTCATCATCTGAGATCGATCCGTCGTCGTTTGCATCATATCCACAATCTCCTACCCACACTTCTACTGCTTGTGAGCCGATTTCTGTACAATCAAACGTTACACTTGTAGTTGTAGGTGGCGTTTGGTGATCTGATTCTTTCGTCTTGATTACTCTGTGTACCAGATCTGAATGAGCACAACAGTTGTCATATGATGATCCTGACTCCCAATCAGTAGCCCAGATCGTAACAACTTTTTGTACCGGCATATTAGGTGCTGATAATCCATTGATACATACTGGTGTAGGTTTTTTGCAATCCTTAACCCAGAATATGTATGAACATGTTGTGTAGTTTCCACAACCATCTGTCGCTGTCCATGTAATTCTGTGTCTTCCAAATGGT
>JAEUUM010000280.1 GCA_016787375.1 Saprospiraceae bacterium | reverse complement strand
TGTCACCCTTTATAAAAGTGGTTTCCCGGCAAGATTTAATGGTTTAACTTCATCTGTGCTCGATGTGAGAACCAAGGAAGGAAACAACCAAAAAACAAAAGCTGAGGGAGGTGTAAGTTTGCTTGCACTGAATGGTTCTTTAGAAGGACCAATAAAAAAAGGTAAAAGTTCATTTATTTTAACCGCAAGGAGGACCCATATAGATCCTTGGATCAAGGCAGCGACAAAATATTTGAACCAAAGAGAAAATAAAACAGGATTCACAAATTATTCTTTTTATGATTTGAACGCCAAATCAAATTTCACTTTAGGCAACAACGATAAACTGTTCCTGAGCTTTTATCATGGTCGTGATTACTTTAGAGATTTTTCAGGTAAAAATGATTATATTCAAAACAAAACCATAACATATAATCGTGAAAATGTCCTTGATTGGGGCAATGATATTGGTACTATTCGATGGAATAAGTTAATCAGTAACAAGTTATTTGCGAATACTACTTTCAATTATTCAAATTTCCGCTATAATTCTTTCAGCTTTGAAGAAAGTTTAGTTTCTGAGCAAGGTAATGATTCCAACCGTGATTTTAATGTTTCACTATATAAGAGCAACATTAAAGATTATTCAATCAAAACTGATTTTGATTTTATACCAACACCAGTACAAAAACTAAAGGCAGGATTCGGATTGGTTTATCACACATTTAATCCAGTTGTGCTCACCTTGGATGAAAATAGCAAAGATGCCAATTTATTTGGTCTGAATAACAGTTTTGCAAACATTGATACCTTAGTTAAAGGTGAATCAATCTCAGCATTTGAGGTTACCAATTATGTTGAAGATGAGATTATTGTTAACGACAACATTATTTTCAATCTTGGAATTAACACAAGTTTTTTTTCTGTTCAAAATATCAACTATCTGACTTTTCAACCCCGAGTTTCACTCAATTTTATATTGAATGATAACTTCTCCATGTTTTTATCTCATGATAATTTGGCTCAAAATTTACATCTTTTATCAAATGGCGGCTTTAGCTTGCCCAACGACCTGTGGATTCCCTCAACAGCATCAATAGGGCCATTAAAGGTCGTACAAACAACCATGGGATTTCATTACAGAATGGGTAGGGGCTTTGAGTTAAAAGCTGAAGCATATTTTAAACAAATGAAAAGTCAAATTGCTTTTCAGGAGGGTTCAAGTTTTTCATCAGGAGGTGTTTTTTTAAATGGTGGATTTCTTGATGCAAGGAATTGGGAGGATAAAGTAGCAAGGGGAGAGGGAATTGCAAAGGGTTTTGAAGTTACATTCAAAAAGAGTGAAGGAAAATTGAAAGGTTGGTTATCATATAGTTTAGCTAATTCTGAAAGACAGTTTGATAAAGTTAATTATAATAAAGTTTTCCCTTACAGATATGACAGAAGGCATACCATCAACTTTGTAGGTGTTTACCTGTTAAAAAAGGGGGTTGAGCTCCTCGCAAACTTTACTTACGGCACAGGACAGCCCTTTTCATATGCATCATCAAAGTATTTCATCCAGTTGCCGGGAAGTAACCAACAGGTTGAAGTTTTAAATTGGACTCCTACCAATAGTAATCGTTTAGAACCATTCCATCGTTTAGATGTTGGAGCAAATTTTAAAAATAAAAAGAAATGGGGAGAAGAACTCATTTATATTGGTTTAATCAATGTATATGACAGAAGCAATACATTGTTTGTGAGGCTCAAAGAGAATCCTCAGGACCCTTTTGATAAAAGTTTTGTAAAAAGTTCACTTTTACCTATTCTGCCTTCATTTAGTTACAAAGTTCTTTTTTAAATATCCTATCTTGTATTTTGTAAAAATTAATTAGTAATCATTCTAACAATATTTACGGCATGAGGTCCATTTTATTTCTTATGGTTGTTTTTGTATGCTCTTGTGCTGAAAATGGTGAGCTTCCTGTGCCAAATGTCAATAATCAGCTTGTTGTTGAATGTCTGGCAAATTCAGGGGAGAAGTTCAGTGTTAACGTAGGGTTATCAAGCAAATTAAATGAATTGCCCAACCAGACTCCAAGAGATAGTTGTGTTGTAGAGATCCAAATTCCGGGTGTTGGTTCTGATTTTTTAAATTATTTTTCTGATGGAAAGGGTGGTGGTAAGTATATTTCATCAAATTTGTATCCTCAACCTGGAAATTCCTACAAACTAAAGGTTTCTGATCCCGTCTATGGAAGCGTAGTTGCGGAGGATGTTATTCCTTTTTTGCCATCCGGAATAATTTTTTCACCTGAGGTAAAAGTATTATCCAAAGAAACGATACTTGATAAAGAGATTATTAAGTATCAGTTTGGATGTAAAGTTCCAATTTCAAAAAACACCAATCCTGTTTATTATCATATTATTTTAAGTGAGTTGGTTCATAATGTAAACGGTAAAGACTCATTGAGAGATGCCAAAATTGATTTGGCAATTGAAAGTAATTCAAACATCAAAGTATTGAATAATTCTTCCCTTTTGATTTTGGGTATCCAAAATTCAAACGAAAACACCATAGATTTAGAAATCGAATGTAAAACAAGTATTGCAAAAGACACTGAAAAACTTAAAGCACTGAATACTGAAGTCAGGGTAGTTTCGAAAAATTATTTTAGTTACTACAGCAGTATTTATTATCAAATAAAAGGTGGCGGAAACCCATTAGAAAATCCTCCCTCACTTTTTTCAAATGTTAAAGGAGGATTAGGAATTTTTGGAGGTTATTCTGTTTTAACAAACAGCGTTAATTTTCCTTAAAATCTTTATTCAGTTGGAGTATTTTGTTGAA
>JAEUUM010000265.1 GCA_016787375.1 Saprospiraceae bacterium | reverse complement strand
TTATTAATATTATTTATGCTTGTGGTTTGTGCAGGACTCTGTCCTGCACAAACTCTTTATACTAATTGTTATATTGTTAACTCCTGTTGTGATTCAACATTAATTTGGAATCAATTTGAGGTTTTACCTCAAATTTACTCTTTTAAGAATAGCATTGCTATAAATAGAAGTTTGCATTTACAAGACTCAGAAAATTATTTAGCTAATGAATCTGGAGATTTACAATTTGCCACAAACGGTTGCGTGATAGTTGATAACCAAGGTAGAGTTATACCAGATAGTTTTGGACTTTTATCAAAATTTAGCACCCAATCCTGTAGTGAATTAACGAAAGAAAACGGCCAGACAGTTTATATTCAATCAGCCACTCCAACGCAAAGGTCATGTTCTATTCCAAATAAATCTAAACCTGATGATTACACTGTGTTTAATCTGGGTATAAATAAATTACAAAATTGGGACAATATAAAAGGATACAATGATGTAATTATTTACACACAAATAAATAAAGATTTTGATAATCATCAATTTAAAGTTTATTATGAAGGTTTAATTCAATTACCCGAAGCATTTGTCCCTGGCTTAAAACTAGTTAAACATGCTGATGGTGAATCATGGTGGTTGATTGTTCCATCACGTAAAGCAGGAAGCTTTGTATCTATTCATATATCAAAAGATGGATTGCCAATAGAGCAACAAATATCTCTACCAGAATATCCCTACCCAACCTTTTTGGGTGGGTCAGATTTACAACCTATTATTGGAATTAAAATGGCAATATCTCATGATGGAACTAAACTTGCAAGCTTAGATGTGTTCAAGGGCAACATAGTTTTGTACAAAATAAATCGCTGTAATGGAATGATTTACAACCCCATTAAAGTTTATCAGATGGAAGGCCATGATTCAACTAATTATTTTTGGCCCTTAACATATTCGGGAATGTCATTTTCTCCAAATTCCAGATATTTATATGCTGGCCTTTGGCATGAAGAGTTACAATTTGATACTGAAGCAGATGACATTGCTTCATCCAAGTATATTGTAGCTAAGGAATATACCTATAAAATAGACTTTGACACTACCGGATTCAACGTACCCGATTATGCATTTTTACCTACGATAGATTTTTTTGACAATTACCTTACTCCATCTGGAAAAATAATAATCAGTGGCTCAAATAAAAATATAACAAATAATTGGTATGCAATTATAGAGGATCCTGATAAAAGTGGCGTAGATTGTAATTTCAATTTATTTGGTTTTAAAAGTCATTATGCAGCTTTTACACCAGCTCCCAATATACCAAATTTTGATCTAGGTCCTCTCCCTCCAGGGTACTGTACTCAATCAAATGCAGATGCAGAGATAGAATCCAAGAATGTGGATGGCTCCATTGTGATTTCAGTAAATAACATACCACTTGGTACAAAACGGGTATGTTTGAAAATATATGATATGCTTGGTCGTTTGTTGTCTATAGAGTGCTTTGATGTAATACCTTTTCAGGATTACAGCAAAGAAATTGTTTTAGATCATAGTTATTTGCCTCCTGCATGTTATGTCGCTACAGCAGAATTTGATACGGGTGGTTTTGTATCTAAAAAAGTATTGGTTATGAAGTAGGGATTAGCTTTGCGCAGCGGGAAAAACCAATATTACTTTATGAAAATAAATACAGGGACTGACAAAACTGAATTACATAAAATTATCAAACAGTAAAATGTCC